>SFLA01000033.1 GCA_004553575.1 Clostridiales bacterium | reverse complement strand
AGTATTATCACAATTCCTCGTTTCTGGAATACGGCGGTTCGCCCGAGAAAGCGGCTAAGTCTGCATTTGTATATGCGATAGACAAATATCTGCGCGACAGCGGTAAGTATACGAAGAACGAAGCGAAAATATCTTGGTCGGACGTAGAGGATTCGCTCGTTCTGGTTACAAACTGCTTTTCAACCGAAACCTCGTATGCCAATCAGACAAAGAAATCGATAAACAACGTTTTTATTGCCGACGCTATGACCGATTTCTTCAAGCATTGTCTTGAGGTTTATTTTGCCGAGAATCCGGCCGCTGCCGATCGCGCCTGCCAGCAGGTGCTGGTTAACAAGCGCAGCCGCGAATCCGCAGAGAGCATGCGTCTTAACGTAAAGAAGAAGCTTACTTCTTCGCTGGATATAAACAATAATGTCGAGAAATTCGTTAACTGCCGCAGCAAGGATCCCGATCTGTGTGAGCTTTATATAGTCGAAGGCGATTCCGCTCTAACAAGCTGTAAGCTCGCCCGGGATTCGTCGTTTCAAGCAATAATTCCCGTTCGCGGTAAGACTCTCAACTGCCTGAAGGCATCATATGATTCAATATTCAAGAGCGATATAATTCTCGACCTTCTTAAGGTAATAGGCTGCGGAGTCGAGATAAAAGCAAAGCCGGGAAAGAACCTTACGGCTTTCTCGCTGGATTCGCTACGCTGGTCGAAGATAATCATATGCACCGACGCGGACGAAGACGGATATCAGATACGCACTCTTATTCTCACCATGTTCTATCGTTTGCTTCCTACGCTCATACGCGAAGGAAGACTGTATATCGCGGAAACGCCGCTTTACGAAATAACCGTTAAAGACGAAACCTATTTCGCTTATAATGAGGCTGAGAAGGCCGAAGTGCTGGGAAGAATCGGTTCCGCAAAATATACGATACAGCGTTCAAAGGGTCTCGGCGAGAACGATCCGGATATGATGTCGCGTACAACCATGCACCCTGCGACCAGGCGGCTCGTTCGTGTTTCACCAGACGACGAAATCAAAACCTACGAAATGTTTGACGTCCTGCTCGGGGACAATCTGCAGGGCAGAAAACGTTTTATTGCGGAAAACGGCGCAAAATATCTCGATCTCGCCGATTATTGATAAGCGGAGGCTTAAATGGCAAAGAAGAAAAAGACCGAGGCGGTTTCCTTCGTTCCCGCCGAGGTAACCGATACTCCCATAACCGAGATACTCGAGACCAACTATATGCCATACGCGATGAGCGTAATCGTTTCCCGTGCGATTCCCGAAATCGACGGGCTTAAGCCATCGCACCGCAAACTGCTTTACAGCATGTATAAAATGGGGCTTATGACCGGCGCAAAAGCAAAGAGCGCAAAGGTAGTCGGTCAGACAATGATGCTCAACCCCCACGGCGACGCCGCAATTTACGAAACTCTGGTGCGTCTTACCACCGGCAGGGAATCACTGCTGCATCCGCTCGTTGAATCCAAAGGTTCGTTCGGAAAGCAGTATTCGGATATGGCGTACGCCGCATCGAGATATACCGAATGCAAGCTCGCGCCTATATGCGAAGAGTTCTTCGACGGAATAGACCGCGACGCGGTAGATTTTACCGATAACTTCGACGGTACAATGAAGGAGCCTGTGCTTCTGCCGGTATCCTTCCCGAACATACTGGTATCTCCGAACAACGGCATAGCTGTCGGTATGACCAGCCGTATCTGCTCGTTCAATCTCGCTGAGATATGCGACGCTACCGCGCTTTACCTTAAGAAAGGATCGGTCACGGTTACTGAGCTCCTTGAACTGCTTAAAGCGCCCGATTTTCCGACCGGCGGGGCACTTCTGTACGACCGCGCAAAGCTTGAGGAAATATATTCCACGGGAAACGGCACTGTCCGTGTACGCTCGAAGTGGCACGTTGACGGAAACCATATCGAGATAACCGAGATACCGTATACCACAACAGTCGAAAAGATAAAGGATTCTATTACCAAGCTTGTAAAAGACGGCAAATTCAAGGAGATATCCGATATCCGCGACGAAACCGATATCAACGGTCTTAAGCTGACTATCGACGTAAAACGCGGAGCCGATACAGACAAGCTGATGGCCGGTCTCTGCCGTTCCACTCCGCTTGAGGATACCTTCGGCTGCAATTTCAATGTTCTGGTCGGCGGTGTTCCGCATGTGCTCGGCGTTCCGCAGATACTTGAGGAATGGTCGGCGTTCAGGGTTGAATGTCTGCGCCGCACCTATATTTTTGACCTTGCCAAAAAGAGCGATAAGCTTCACCTGCTGTACGGTTTGCGTAAGATTCTTCTCGATATCGACCGTGCTATTTCAATAATCCGCGGAACGTCATCCGAAAAGGATGTCGTCCCGAATCTGATGAGCGGATTCGGCATTGATAAGGTACAGGCGGAGTTTGTTGCGGACATAAGGCTCCGCAATCTCAACCGCGAGTATATTCTTAACCGCACCGAGGAAATCGGCGATCTTGAAAAGGCGATAGAAGACCTTAAGGCCCTTATCGCGTCCGAGAGAAAAATACGCGACGTCATAATCGGACAGCTCGCCGAAATTAAGAAAAAGTACGGCATACCACGCAAAACCGAGATAATTATGCCCGATGATGCAGCGGCGGTCATTTCGGAGCCGGAGGTTCCGGATTACCCCTGTGTGCTCTTTGTCACCCGTGATGGATACTTCAAAAAGTGTCTGCCGGCCTCTCTGCGCGGCAGCGATGTGCAGAAGTATAAAGAAGGCGATTCGCTTCTGTTCACGCAGGAGACGACAAACCGCGCCGAGGTGTTGTTTTTCACCTCCGCCGCACAGGTATACAAAGCCCATATGTACGATTTTGACGATGTCAAAGCGTCTTCACTCGGCGATTATATCCCGGCAAAGCTCGGCTTTGAAGAGGGCGAGCGTCTGATTGCAGCCCATGCCATGCAGGACTTTTCCGGATATTTCACCGTTTTTTACGAAAACGGGAAAGCCGTACGATTCCCGGCGGAAACATATAAAACTGTTAACAACCGCCGCCGTCTCACTGCGGCGCTATTCTCCGGTTCCGTTGCCGTCGGCATTTTCAGAAGCGGAGATTCCAAGCGCGAATATCTGGTGCTGTCGAGCGCGTCCCGCGCACTTCTCGTAAAAGAAAAGCAGATAACCGATAAAGCTACCCGCAGCGCGTCCGGGGCTTCTGTAATGACTCTTAAGAAGGGGCAGACCGTCGTTTCGGTCACCGTTTACGACGAAACCGTCCGCCGTCTGGAAAAAGAGAGCCGTTACCGGAAGAGTAATCTCCCGTCAACCGGCGGTCTGTTTGAAGACGACGACCCGGATTTCAATCAGATGAGACTGATCTGACAATCACTGCATTCCGAAAGGGGTTACGGCCAAGGTATGAAAAAGTTTTTCACACGGAACTTATTTGAACTGACTGCCGGCGGTATGCTCGTTACGGCGTCGATAGTATCGTTTGCCGCAAAAAGTCCGGTCTCCGGTTGGACTGCTCTTATAATGGCAGCGGTCTACGGACTGCTTACCGTTGCCGCGTCGTTTATCTTCCGCGGGAGGGGAAAGACCGACGACCGTAACACCCGCTCGCTCTCCTCGCTTACGGTCAGTTTTCTGACAAAGCTCGATCTCCCCGCGTTGCTCATAGATTCCAACGGATCGGTCTGCTGGTCAAACAACGGCTTTGCTTCGCTTGAAGGGGGCAGGGGAGTTCGCTTCGGAACCGAAAGCTCAGCTCTGTTCGACGGAGAACTCACTGTCGAGAGTTTGACTTCTTCTGCCGATACCGGCAGCCGCATACCGATTGAGGCGGGCGGAAGGTATTATTCATTACGTGCGTACCCGATTACCGCTTCGGGCAAAAAGTACTGGCTTTGTATCGGGTTTGACGAAACAGAACTCACCCGTTCACGGGAATATATCGCGAAGCACAACCCCGCGGTTATGTATATCGTCGTAGATAACTATTCTGAGCTCGCTCAGGGTATGAAGGACAACTACCGCACCGATTCCGCTAAGGTCAGCAAGCTGCTGAACGAATGGGCGGACGGCTTTTCCGGGCTGATAAAAGAATTTGAGCGGGATAAATATATCTGTGTCTTTGACGAGATGTATGTTTCCGGTATGCAGAACGCCGATTTCGATATTATCGACCGCGTTTCCGCCGTTACCGGTGATGACGGCGGCGCGCCGCTGACAATTTCGATAGGTCTCGCGGCGATAGACGGTTCTTTTGAGGAGAAGGAGGAGGTTGCGATGCTCGCCCTGCAGCTCGCCCTCCAGAAGGGCGGAGCACAGGCGGTTGTACGCACCCGCGAGGGAACCTCCGTCTACGGAGCGCGTGTAAGAGCGGCTAAGAAGGACAGCAAGGGACCTTCCCGGAATACCGCATTTTTGTTGGTCTCACAAATAGAAAAATCCTCGAATGTAATCATAATGGGCCACAAGAATCCCGATTTCGATTCGATCGCATCAGCTCTCGGCATTGCCCGCCTTGCCATTACATACGGCAAGCGCCCGTATATCATAGTCAGCAGGAACGACACGGGCATTCTTCCCGCTCTGCATAAACTCGCTCCGCTTGAGGAATACCGCAACGTTTTTATAGACGATGTTTATGCGCAGGAGCTGCTGACACCTTCCACATTGCTGGTGATAACAGATGTTAATAACGTTGGCATGTTTGCCTCACAGGAGGTATACGAGAACGCTTCGCGCGTAGCAATAATAGATCACCACATAAAAAAGGAAGAATTCGAGCGCCAGCCGCTTATTGAGTTTATCGACCCGAGCGCATCCTCGGCTTCCGAGCTGGTCAGCGAGATGCTTGAGGAAAAACTCCCGGCAGGAGCGCTTCGCCGCGAGGAGGCAGTGCTGCTGTTTGCGGGGATACTTCTGGACACTCAGAACTTTACCCGCGGTACCGGGGTACGCACCTTCGGCGCATCGTTTTACCTTCGCGGTGCCGGAGCCGACCCGGGCGAGGCTCGCGAGCTGTTCAAAAACGATCTCGGCGAGTACATAAAGCTCGCAAGTATCGAGCGTAACATATATGTCTACCGTAACACCAAGGTGGCAATCTCGTTTTTCGACGGGATCGGAAACGATGACGATTACCGTCTTTGCTGTACTGTCGCAGACCGTATGCTTTCGATAAACGGAGTTATTGCCTCATTTGTGCTGTGCCAGGTCGGTGATTCGGTGCGTATTACCGCCCGGTCGGGCGATGACGGGCTGAATGTCGGCGCTATAATGGAATCCTATGGCGGAGGCGGGCGTTTTGATGCAGCCGCTTGCCGAATAGAGAATATAACAACGGAAAACGCAATAGCTTCGCTTGAGAAAGCGATCGATGATTTCTTCGCCGGAAAGATAAGGAGGAACGAAAATGAAAATACTGCTTCTTGAAGACGTGCGCGCACAGGGAAAAAAAGGCGAGATAATAGATGTTTCCGACGGCTATGCCCGGAATTATCTAATACCCCGCAAGCTGGGCGTTGAGGCGTCCGCGCAGATACTTTCCGAGTATAAAAACAAAAAAGCGTCCGAGGCTCATAAGAAAGCGGAGGATAAGAAAAACGCAGAATCCTGCGCCGCCCTTTTGGAAGGAAAGACCGTGGTATTTCACACTACAGGAGGCTCCGACGGAAGGCTTTACGCCGCCGTAACCAACGCCGATCTGAGCGATAAGATAAAAGAAACCTTCGGAATAGACGTTGATCGCCGTAAGATAATGCTTCCCGGCAACATTAAAACTGTCGGTGAATACGATGTGACGGTTCGTCTGTTTCCCGAAGTGTCGGCAAAGATAAAAGTCAAAGTAGAAAATTAAGAAACGGATGGTTTTAATGCCCGATAACGATGCACTTCGCCGAATGCCGTATTCTCTGGAGGCAGAGCAGGCGATTCTCGGTATAATACTCGTTGATCCGCAGAAGATAGCAAAGGTCACCGAAACTGTAAGACCGGAGGATTTTTATCTCGAGCGTCATTCCGTCCTGTACGATGCAATGACCGATATGTTCCGCAGCAATGTCGAAATTGACGTTGTAACGCTTATCGATCGCGTTACCAGGCTCGGAGCGTATACCGAGGGGGATGCCGCCAAGTATATAAAGCTTCTTGCCGACCTCGCGTCATCTGCGGGAAATATCGACGAATATATACGCATTATAAAAGAGAAAAGAGTACTTCGCCGGCTAATTGAGGCGTCCGGATCTATTGCCGACAGTGCCTATTCCGAGCTCGGCGATGTAAGCGATATCGTCGATTACGCCGAAAAATCCATCTTCGATATATCGGCTGATAAGTATTCGGACCGCTTCGTGCATATAAGGGAAGCGATAGTAAGCGCGCTCAGCGAGTATCACTATCTCGAGCAGCATCCGGAGGGAGCCGGAGGACAAAAGACAGGGTTTTCCTGCATCGACCGTTATCTTATAGGTCTCGGGCCCGGGGATCTTGTAATTCTCGGTGCGCGTCCCGGCGTCGGAAAGACTTCTTTTGCGCTTAATATTGCTACAAACGTGGCGAGATCTTCAAAAAAAGAAGTGGCAATCTTCAATCTTGAAATGACCACGGGACAGCTCGTCAACCGTATGATGTCAAGCGAAGCGGGGATATCCTCGTCTTCGCTCCGTATGGGGCGGATACTTCCCGAGGAGTGGACCCGAATTGCTACCGCCGCTTCGTCGCTGTCGTCGCTCGACATACTTCTCGATGACACCTCGGATATTACAACAACCGCAATAAAAGCAAAGCTCCGCAGATGCAAGAATCTCGGACTGGTCGTTATCGATTACCTGCAGCTCATTCGGGGTGAGTCACATACCGATAATAAAGTGCTCGAGGTTGCCGATATCACCCGCGATCTTAAGCTTATGGCAAAGGATATTGGCGTTCCGGTCATACTTTTGTCCCAGCTCGCACGCAGAAGCGAGCAGCGCACGGAAAAGCGTCCGATGCTTTCGGACCTGCGCGATTCGGGAGCTATAGAGCAGGACGCCGACATAGTCATTTTTCTGAATAAGGATATGCCGAAGGACGGAGAGTCCAACCCGGCTGCAAACGGTTTTGAGGTATGCGAATGTATAGTCGCAAAGAACCGCCACGGCGCGACGGGTACTTCAAGGCTTGCGTGGTACGGCACGAACTTCAGGTTCGTTTCGGTAGACGAGGAAACAAATGAGCCCGGATAAAAGCGTAGGTATCGCCGTAATCGAATACGGGCTTACCGATGTTCTCGTCGGTCTTTCCGGCGGCGCGGATTCGGTATGCCTTATGCTCGCACTGCTCGGCTGCGGAGTAAAGGTAACAGCTCTGCACGTAAATCATATGATACGCGGCGACGAGGCTTACCGCGACGAGGAATTTTGCCGCAGTCTTTGCGCATCTCGCTCGGTTCCGTTTTACTGTGAACGTATAGACGTACCTTCGCTTTCCGCCTCCTGCGGAAAGGGAATAGAGGAGACCGCCCGCGAAGCGAGGTATGAGGCCTTTTGCGAAGCCGCCGACAGGCTCGGAATTCCGTTTATAGCCACCGCTCACAACGCCGACGACAATGCGGAAACCGTAGTTTTCAACATTGTGAGAGGAGCTTCACCCGACGGTATATCGGGTATCCCCCGCAGGCGCGGAAACATAGTTCGTCCTCTGTTATTTTCTACACGCGCAGAGATAGAGCTTTATCTTTCGGAATGCGGACAGCAATTTGTAACCGACAGCACCAATTCGGATGACAGCTATACCCGCAATCTCATACGCAGCCGGGTCATGCCGGTGCTCAGAAGCATTAATCCGGCGGTTTCGGAATCCTTTCTGCGTCTTTCACGCATTGCCGCGGCGGACCGCGAATATTTCGGTGCAGCGATAGATTCCGCGTCCGGTATCCTCCCGGCGGAGCTTCCGTACAGCCTGCTTTCACGCCTTGTCGTAAAAAGATATAAGGAATTCACCGGCAGACGAGGTATAACAGCTTCGCAGGTGGATGCAATTTGCACCGCCGTCAGCGAATATAAGTGTGTCTCGTTCGACCTTCCGGGTTCCTGCTGCTCGGTCGGATACGGCAATTTCAGGTTTTGTTCCGGCAGCCCCGACACCTCCGGTTATTCGTTTCCGGTATCCGAGGGGTTAAACTATGTCCCCGGAGGAAATACGGCGTTGTATTTCGGTTGCCCAAATGTTTACAAATTATCTACATCAGTACATGTTGACTGTGATAAAATACAAGGCAATGTCTATGCGCGCAACCGCCTTCCGGGCGACCGTATTGTCTGCCTCGGCGTTTCAAAAAGCGTGAGGAAGGAAATAATCAATAAAAAGATACCGAGGCGCCTGCGCCGTTCGGTACCGGTTGTCTGCGATTCCGAAGGTATAATATACGTTCCGTATATCGGCGCCGCCGACAGGGTTTACACTGCAAAATCCGATTCGTCCGTAATAGGACTTATCAATTCTGAAACGGAGATATTAAATGAAGAAGAATAACGGATGGGGTATTTTCTGGCTGTTTCTTATCGGTGCAGTTATAATAACCGCCGTATCGCTCGGAACCGGATCTAACGTAAAACAGATAGATTACAGCGATGTGCGCGAGTACTTCCGCAACGAGCAGGTAGTCGAGTTTACCGTCGATGACGACAACGTGCTTATGATAAAGCTCGCCGGAGGCGAGACGGTTATGCATCGTCTGCGCGATATATCGATATTCTACTACGATCTGTCCGAGCTTATCGAGGAACAGGCGGCTGCCGGAATAATTAAGAATTACGATTACGAGGCGTCCGCCGTCACTCCCGCGTGGGTGCGCTTTCTGCCGATATTAATCGTCATTCTGCTGTTTGTCGTGCTTTGGTGGCTGTTTCTCGTTAAAGCAGGCAAAAACGCCGCTTCCGGCGGAGGAGGAATGGGCGGTATCGGAGCAAGGATTAATTCCTTCTCTAAATCCCGCGCCAAGCTCGGTATAGACGAGAAGAACAAAGTCCTTTTCAGTGATGTCGCCGGAGCCGATGAGGAAAAAGAAGAGCTTCAGGAGGTTGTTGAATTCCTTAAAAACCCCAAGAAGTTTATTTCTCTGGGCGCCAGAATTCCCAAAGGCGTGCTGCTTGTCGGCGCCCCCGGTACAGGTAAAACATTACTCGCCAAGGCGGTGGCAGGCGAATCGTCTGTTCCTTTCTATTCGCTTTCCGGGTCTGATTTTGTTGAGCTTTATGTCGGCGTCGGAGCATCCCGTGTACGCGACCTGTTCGAGACTGCCAAAAAGACCTCTCCTTGTATCATCTTTATCGACGAGATCGACGCTGTCGGCAGACACAGAGGCGCCGGTTGGGGAGGCGGACACGACGAGCGCGAGCAGACACTGAACCAGCTCCTCGTCGAGATGGACGGATTCGGAGTTAACGACGGAGTTATAGTTATTGCCGCAACCAACCGTCCCGATATTCTTGATCCCGCACTGCTCAGGCCGGGACGCTTCGACCGTCAGATAACGGTGAATTATCCTGATATCAAGGGAAGAACCGATATACTTCGCGTCCATGCACGCAACAAGCCGCTCGCCGACGATGTGGATCTCGAAACCGTCGCAAAGGCGACACCGGGCTTTACCGGAGCGGATCTTGCAAATCTGCTCAATGAAGCGGCTCTTCTGTCCGCACGGAAGGGCAAAGCGCTTATCGGTATGGAGGAGATCGAAGAAGCAAATATAAAGGTGCTCGTAGGCTCTCAGAAGAAGTCCCGCGTTATAAAGCCGGACGAGAAGCGCAAAACCGCCATACACGAGGCGGGCCATGCCATCGTCGCACACGTGCTGCTTCCGGACAGCTTTGTACGCCAGATTTCCGTAATCCCCAGCGGACCCGCGCTCGGCTATACTCTGTCACTGCCTAAGGAGGATAAATGGAGCGTTTACCGCAATGAGCTCGAAAACGAGATTTCCGAGCTTCTCGGCGGACGTGTGGCGGAGGAGCTTTGCTGCGACGATATCTCCGGCGGAGCGTCAAACGACATTCAGCGCGCCACGGATATCGCACGTAAAATGGTAACCACCTACGGCATGAGCGATCGGCTCGGACCGATTGTGTTCGGAACCGGCCACGATGAGGTTTTCCTCGGCAAGGATTACGCTTCACAGCGTAATTATTCCGAGGAGGTTGCTTCTCTTATAGATGAAGAGATACACTCTATAATCACCGCGGCATACGACCGCTCCAAGAAAATTCTGACGGAGAATATGGATAAGCTGAATCTCATTGTCGATTATCTCGTCGAGAACGAGGTTATGGACGAAGAACAGTTTGCTCTTGTATTTACCGACGGCTGTACGCTCGAAAAACTTGTGGCAATGAAAGAAGAGAAGGCCGCCAGAGTAAGAGAAGAGAATGAAAAGCGCCGTGCCGAGCTCGCCGACCGGGCAGCATCGGAGGGTAAACCGGAAGAGAAGTTCGTTTCCGGAGGAGACGGCGATCCATCCGATTCGCAGAACAGCGGGGAAGATAATCCTCGGTAAACGTATAATTTCACGCTGCGGCGGGGCATTCGGCCTGTATACGGCTTTTATGGCTCTGCCGCGGCTTGTTTTGAAGGGAGCAGGGTATGGACGGACACACAGTCATATTCGGATACATCGCAGTTTACGCCGCCCTCACAGCCGGTGTGCGTCCGGTATATAAGCTGCTTATTGATACCGAACGATATAACCGCGCCATGCGCGACCGATATCACAGTAGGGAGAAACGGCGGTACGATTCTCTTAAAAAGCTGACGCAGAACATAGATTGGCTCACGCCGGAAGAATTCTCGGCGCTGCCCGGATCTGCCGGCGCGGGAGGAATGGCGGCAGAGGTGGGGGAGCGGCATTTTCTTAGTCCGGAGGCGCTGCTTAATAAGAAAAACGCTTATATCGTACTGCTTGACGGTATTGAAGATCCTTATAACTTCGGTTATGTTCTCCGTACACTCTATGTTTCCGGAGTTGACGGGGTTCTTCTGCCCGAACGCAATTTCTTCAGCGCGTCCGATACCGTAATACGTTCTTCGGCAGGCGCGTCGGAATTTCTCGATATAGCCATAAGCCAGGATCTTGCATCGGTTGTCATGCTGGCTAAGAAGGCCGGATTCCGTATTATATCTACCGCTGCGTCATCATCATCCGTTTCTCTCCGTGAAGCAGGTATTTCCCGCCCGCTGTGTCTGCTTATCGGCGGAGAGAAGCGCGGGATTTCGAAAAAGCTGATGGCGCTTTCAGATACGGTTATACGCATAGACTACCCCCGCGCCTGCCCCATGTCGCTTTCTGCGTCTGCTGCAGCGAATATTCTTGCCTATGAGGTAGGATCAGCCGTCTTGCCCCCAGATGATACCGGGCGTCTCTCCGATTATAACCGTCTGAGCCACGCAGAGCACTGATTTCAGTTCCTGTGTCGCCCGGGTGAACGGCGTAAGCACGTTTACCGATATACTGAATTCAATATTCAGCTCGTATTTCGTCTGGTTTATTCCCGCCGACGAAAACGAGCTTTTTATTTCTCCGGTTACGCTCCCTAAAGGGATTATCGTAACCGGTATCTTTGGCCCTTTTCCCGAAAGAAGTCTTATTCCGAGAGCGTTTCCGACCGGTATTCCGAGAACAGAGGAGTCATACTCCTTTAACGCCCGGTATACCTCGAGCGTAAGGACGCTGCGTATTATGTTAAGCCGTTCGGTATCTACAGTTATATAGCTTATCCGGCCGTCTGCGCCGCGTTCAGCCGTAATGATTCCGTCTAAAATCCCGCTTTGCTCAGTCAGAGCACGAAGCAGCGAAAGGTTCAGAAGCTCCGACAGCGCTGCCTTGACATCTTGCTCGGCGTATTCGTCTGAGACTGACGGGAAATATACGGAAAAGCGCCGTACTCCCGCCGCAACGGCAATAACGGCAATAACCGTAAGCACAATAGCTATCTTTTTCATGCTTTTGCTTCACCCTTAAACCATATGAAGTACGACGGCGCCAAAATACCGCATATATAATAAAAAACGGCGTTTCCGCCGTTTTCTCTTTTAATTACTTCTTTTTTCTGCCGAATAAGCCGCGCAGTCTGTTCGCTGCGGCGCTTTTTCTTGACGCCGTTGCCTGTTCGTCTTTTTCGTATTTTCCCGTTCCGGGATTCAGCAGCAATACGTCGCCCTCAACGGGGGTGTAGCTGAAGTCGGAGATCGGTATATTCACAAATCCCTCATCGGTCTCGCATACTGCCGTATCGTTTTCAATTCTGTCTATTATCGTCATATCCGTAACACCTCACTTTTATCATATTATATCAGATGCGCGCCGAAAATCAATGATAACTTTTTATTAACGTATCCGATTTCGGTATTCGGAAAGCATTATCGGGCAAAAATAGCTTTGACAACGCTTCCGGAGGATATGTATGTATAATAAAGTCGAGATTTGAGGGGTCAACACTTCCAAACTTCCCCCCCTGTCCGGGATCTGCGCCAGCGGGTTGGCGATACCGCGGCCCGCGACGAGCTGATAAAAGGAAATCTCAGGCTTGTTCTGAGCGTTATTCAATCGTTTGCCTGCCGCGGCGAAAATCCCGATGACTTGTTTCAGGTAGGCTGTATCGGGCTTATTAAGGCGGTCGACAACTTTGATCTGAGTCTTGACGTAAAATTTTCTACCTACGCCGTACCGATGATACTGGGAGAAATAAGACGTTACCTTCGCGATAACAATTCCATTCGTGTATCGCGCTCATTGCGTGATCTGGCGTATAAGGCGCTTCAGGCGCGAGAGGCGCTGTCCTCACGTCTTTCGCGGGAACCGACGGTTGACGAGATAGCCGCCGAAACCGGCTGTCCCCGGGGAGACGTTGTCACCGCGCTCGAGGCTATCGCCGACCCGGTTTCGCTTTATGAGCCGGTATATTCCGACGGGGGCGACTCCATTTATGTACTCGATCAGATACCTGATACCATAAATACCGACGAGAACTGGCTTACCGGGATAGCTCTTAACGAAGCTATCTCCCATCTGACCGACCGCGAAAAGCGCATTCTTTTGCTTCGTTTTTACCGCGGACGAACCCAGACCGAGGTTTCGGATGAAATAGGGATTTCGCAGGCACAGGTAAGCCGCCTTGAAAAAGGGGCACTTGAAAAGATAAAAAAGGAATTGTAATGAAAAAACAGCCGGACGGTATGTCCGGCTTTGTTCATTGTACAGCAGGTTTCGACGGAGCCGAAGCCTTCCTGAAGGTGCATTTGAAGATGGTACCGTTCTCCTTGGTGCTGGAAACGGCAACCTTGGCGCCGTGACTGTCGATTATAGTCTTTGCAATGGAAAGTCCTAATCCGTATCCGCCCTCTGTGCGCGTTCGGGCTTTGTCGGCGCGGTAGAATCGCTCGAAAATTCTGTCAATGTCACTCGGAAGTATCGGTTCGCCGGAATTTCTTACCACCATTTCCGCACGGTCTCCGTCGGAAAAAAGATGAAATTCGATATGTCCGTTCTCATTTGAGTACTTACAGGCATTATCAAGAAGTATTGAAATAAGCTGAAGCAGCGAAGAACGGCAGCCTTTAACCCATATATCCGGCTCGATGTTTATCAGAAGCTGTTTTTTTCTCTCGAAGCATACGCTCTCGAAAGGCAGAGCGCCTTCGGCAGCGAGATCCGAAAGACACAGAAGCTCCGTTTTTGCCATGTTTTTCGCGTCCTCGTTTTTGGCCAGGTAAAGCATATTATTAACAAGCTCGCACATGCGCGCGGATTCGGCCTTAATATTGTTCAGCCACTTGGACTGCTCCGCCACAGTGGAATCGCCGTGAGAAAGCACGATATCCGTGTTAGCGGATATTACGGTTATCGGCGTTTTAAGCTCGTGCGATGCATCGGCAATAAACTGTTTCTGCTGCGTCCAGGACTTCTCGACCGGCGCAACCGCTACCTTTGCGATGAATATGCTTATAAGAAGAAACGCAATCGTAACGCATACGGATACCAGGGATAGGGTGAGCAGAAGGTTGCTGAGAGTTTGTGTCTCGTATCCGCGGTCGAGTAATACTATCCGTTCGCCAAGTAATGTATTAACGACAAGGTAACGGTATTGATAATCCTTAAGCACTCCCTCGGTATCGGATTCTGCGTGTACAGCCGCAATCAACTCGTTTATATAGTCAACGTCACTTTCCGTAAGCTCGTTCTG
>SFLA01000098.1 GCA_004553575.1 Clostridiales bacterium | reverse complement strand
ATTTTCCGGGATAAGACATGGAAACGCGGCGGCGGTCAGCCCGCCCTGTTGAAAGGCGAAAAGACGGCTCGCCCGCCGGCTTCCGTGCCTGTACTGCCCGAATCCATCTTTTCCACCTCTGCTTTCGTTGTGTTGTTAAGTCCGATACGGCTTTGCCGTAATCAGCCGGTTACATTCTAAAGCCGACGGAGCAAAATGTCAACCCTTTTGTTTTAGCCGCGGTTGTGACGAAAAGTGTTGAAATCCGTGACGGTCGGTGGTATAATGGTAACACATAACGATACCGAGGTGTTTATATGGGAAAAGTAGTCGTATTCAATCATCCGCTTATAGCACACAAGCTCACCATAATGCGCCGGGCAGATACCGGGGCCAAGGATTTCCGCGAGCTTCTTTCGGAGATTTCAATGCTCATGGCGTACGAGATCACCCGCGATATACCGCTT
Source organism: Clostridiales bacterium (assembly GCA_004553575.1). Taxonomy (GTDB): domain Bacteria; phylum Bacillota; class Clostridia; order Oscillospirales; family CAG-382; genus SFLA01. Next base: position 1,883 of record SFLA01000098.1, on the reverse strand, counting down.
GAGAATGTCCGGATAGAAACGCCGCTGTGCAGTACGGTCGGCAAGCAGGTCTCGGGTAAGAAAATGGCAATAGTGCCGATACTCCGCGCCGGTCTGGGTATGGTCGACGGTTTTCTTTCGATAGTGCCGGTCGCCAAGGTCGGACATATCGGGCTGTATCGCGATCCCGAAACGCATCTTCCCGTTGAGTATTACTTCAAAATGCCGCCGGATATCGCCGAACGTACGGTGATAGTGCTGGATCCGATGCTCGCCACAGGCGGTTCTGCAAGCGCCGCGGTCAAATGTCTTAAGGAGCGCGGCTGCACCGATATAATGCTTATGAATCTCGTTGCGGCGCCCGAGGGCATTGAAGTGATGCAGCGTGATCATCCCGACGTGAACATATATGTCGCAGCGGTTGACGAGCGTCTTAACGAGCACGCCTATATCGTACCCGGGCTCGGCGACGCGGGCGACAGGATATTCGGTACAAAATAGCCGTGGTTTCGCTGGGCAACAGCTGGGACGGATTGCTTGCCGACGAATTTTCGAAGGATTATTACCTCCGTCTCCGCGCCTTTCTTAAGTCCGAGTACACCTGCGGGAAGTATCCCGTATACCCGGACATGCACGATATTTTCAATGCTTTGAGATACACCGCATACGAGGACGTCAAAGCGGTCATAATCGGTCAGGATCCGTATCACGGTCCCGGACAGGCGCACGGACTGTGCTTTTCCGTGAGGCGAGGGATTGAAATACCGCCGTCCCTTAGGAACATATACCGCGAGCTTCACGACGATATCGGCTTCCGCATACCCTCGCACGGATGTCTTACCGAGTGGGCGCAGCACGGCATACTTCTTCTGAACAGCGTGCTTACGGTTCGCGGCGGTATGGCGGGAAGTCACCGCGGAATGGGCTGGGAGATATTCACCGACAGGGTGATAGAGCTTCTCAATATGCGGGAATCTCCGATGGTATTTCTGCTTTGGGGAGGGTACGCGCGCGAGAAGCAGAGGCTTATTACCAACCCGCGCCATACCGTTCTGACTGCCGCACATCCGAGCCCGCTGTCTGCGCACAACGGTTTTTTCGGGTGCCGTCATTTTTCAAAGGCTATGAATGCTCTCGGAGAAAGCATCGATTTCACCATTTCCGATTGAGTTTTGTCCGGCTGTAAATTATTGTTGACAAATCGTCGGGTTTGTGTTACAATCCGCTTGTGTGTAAAGGTGTAAAAAAACAAATTTTTTATAACTCAAAAAAGGAGAAAAATCATGAGAAAAGTACTTTCCATCGTTCTGTCCTTGGTAATGGTACTGTCGATCTGCTCGCTTTCGGCGTTTGCAGGCAGCTACACGGTTGACGAAGAGACCGGCAATGCCGCCTACGATAACGCTTACGGCTTCGAGTTCAGAATCGATGACATCAACGGCGCCATTACCGGTGAGGACAGCTCCGTCTTTACTACGCAGGAAGCGTACAACGGCGCAAATGCAAGTTGGGCTGCATCCGTACTGCTTACCAAGACCGGCGAGAATACCTATGTAGCCGAGTCCGACGGCACTGCCGGAAGAGGCTCCAACCCCGCGTTCACGCTGGGCGAGGATCAGGTCGTTCTGGTAGTTCATTCTTCCAGCTCCAAACCTTCCGAGGCAGAGACCTATCCCAACTGGGAGCAGAAGGTTGCCCTCCTGGCTGTAAAAGCCGGCGACATTTTCACCTTCAGCGGCTGTGATTTTGCGGCCGGAACCGTTGACGCGGAGGGCGGCAAAGCTGTCGTTTCCGCTCCCGTCGTTCCCGAGACCATAACCATAGACGGCGTACTCGACGATAACGGCTGGGCATCTGACGGTTGGACATCCGTCGACGAGACCAACGGCGTCATCCAGGAGGCC
>SFLA01000032.1 GCA_004553575.1 Clostridiales bacterium | reverse complement strand
ATCTGCGGTAATGCCTGTATGAGCGCGACAAGAAGATCAATGCCCGCTTGAATGATAAGCGGTATGTTCTCCGTAAGCGCCGTGATAATGCCTTCAATGATCTGCGGGATCGCTTCAACAATCGTTGTGATGATCTCCGGAAGGGCGGTAATTAACGCCGTCAGAAGGTCGATACCCGCTTGAATGATCTGCGGGATTGCGGAAAGCAAACCGTCGATCAAGCTGGTTATCAACTGCGGAAGCGCCGCAACAAGAACGGGGATCGCGTTTATAATGCCTTCCGCCAGCCCTGTTACAAGCTGTAAAGCCGCGTCGATCAGCAACGGGATATTGTCGATCAGAACTTGCACGATGTCCGTTACAAGCTGAACCAGCGAAGGAACAAGCGTCGGCAACGATTGAGCTATGCCCGTCGCGATATTCGCGATCATCTTCACCGCGAATTCAAGGAAGGTCGGCAACATTTCCGTTAGCTTTTCGATCGCGAACGTAACCATACCCAGCAAGCCGTCTGTGAAGTCCTCCGCCGCGCTCTCTGCACCGGAAAGCGCACCCGTCAAGCCTTTTCCGATAAGCTCGACGAACGGCGTTATTTCCTGCAAAAGCTCCGCCGCAAGCTGTTTCAGCTTTGTAATGATCGGTTCAGCAATCGCGCCCAGCGCCGCCATAGCGCTGTTCAGATTTGCTGTTGCCTTCTGCGCGTCGATAATGTCGCCGTTTACCTCTCTGTACTTGTCCGCCGCTTCTGAATAAAGCCCGTTCAACGTGGACGTTATAAGGGCTTGCCGCTCCTGCTCCGATGTGCAAGCGTCAAGGCTGGCTTGAAAATCATCTTCGGAAACGCCCGCCCAATTCAGCGCGTCGGCAAGATTGCCCGTGATTGATCCCGTCTTTGCCGTTTCGTTCGCGGCTTCGGTCAAGCCTTCAATCGGCAAACTGTCGCCGAATGTCGCGTAAACGCCCGTGCAAATGTTTGTCCAGTCCGAAAGCTCTTTTTCGTTCGTAGTCAGCTTCGCAAGGTGCGCGGCGGCTTCCGTTGCCTGTCCGTCGTCGCCAAGAACGCCGTACAACTCCGTATAGGTGTTTTTCGCGTCCTCTGCCGAATGTCCCGCCGTCGTGAAGCTGGTTTCAAGTTTACCCATGTTTTCGCGGGCTTCGCGTGTTTCTTCGGCAAGCCCGAAGAATGCCGCACCCGCCGCCGCAATCGCCGCACCCATAGCCGCGCAAGCTGCGCCGATCGCCTTTCCTGCTTTGCCGACGGTTTCGCCGACGCTCTCCCAATCCACCTTTGAGCTTTTCAGCTTTTTAGAAGTGTCGTCGATTTCCTTTTGAATTTTCACCATGTCGGCTTTGGTGTTGTTCAGATTTGTTTGCATTTTCTGATATGCGGGATTTGTCGGTTCGATACCGTTATCGCGCATTTTCTTCAATGCTTTTTCCGCCGCTTCTGCTTTCTTCGCCTGTTCGTCGAACTGCTTTTGTAATAGCTTCTGTTTCGCGGTCAGCGCTTCCACGCTGTCTGCGTTGTCGGCGAATTCCGCCGTCGTCAGCTTCATTTCCGATCCGATTTCGCGAAGGGAAGAATTTATGTTAGTGCAAGCGGCGCGATACTCTTTTTCGCCTGTAAGGTCGATTGATGTTTTGATCTGCTCTTCTTTCGCCATTTATATCCCTCCCAGCACGTCGTCAATATCAACTTCTTTCGGAACGGGCTTGAAACGATCCGGATTGAATTCACGATGAATTTTGAAAAGCGTCAAAATTTTATACGGTGTCATGCGCCATACTTCGGCTTCGCTCCAGCGAAGAAGCGTTACGCCGATATAAAGAAGGCGGGCAAGGTCGATTATTCCTTGCCCGCTGTTGCGTTTTTTTCGATGTCCTCTTCGTCGTCCTCTTCCTCTTCGTCCCGTTCGGGCGGTTCGGGCGTTCCGTTGTTGCCCATAGAAAAGGATTTGAAGATCGCCGCTTTCACGTCGGCGAAATTGCCCGTATGAATGAGCTTGCCCACCTGTTTTTCGGTAAGCGGTTCTTCGTCGTCCGCCGCGCCCTCATTCAAAAGCACGGTCAGAAGCCAGCGAAGATTTTTAATGCTGTCCTTGCCGGAAAGCACGGTATCAAGGCGATCGAAGCCGCCGAATTTGTCTTGCATTTCGTCGATCGCGTTCAGACTGAAAAGAAGGTGTCTTTCCTTGTCCAGCATGATCGGGAAACGTCCGTCTTTAATTGCGCTCATAGCAGAATAAGGCGGGAAGCCTTTTCAGACCTCCCGCCGTTCCTCCTTTCGATATTCGATTAACCGCCCGCGTTGTTAGGCTCACGAACGGAAGTGAACCAAGCCGTCGCCACGCTGTTCGTAGGCTCTGCGACGTGTTCAGCCTTCCACAATCCGTCGGAACGCTTGATAAACTGTCCGACGATCTCCGGCGTAGTAAATTCGATACTGTCGCCCTTCGTGGTGTAGTTTTCATCGGGGATCGCGAATTTGACCTTGTAAAGCCAAATGTACTTGTACGTTCCGCCCGCCTTCTTCGCGCGGAAGCCGATTGCGGTATAGGGCGCTTCGTCACTGTCAGAACCGTAAACAACCTTGTCCGTGTCCTGCTTCTGTCCAAGCAGGGCGGCAAGATCAGCCGGAAGAAGATCGTTCACGTTCAGCGTGATTTCTCCGGATACGAATTCTTTTACAACTTCGTCCGCGCCGTCGTCGGCGTAAAGGATCGCTTCGGCGACTTCAACGGAAAGCTCCGCCGAAATAGCTTTCGCCATACGCACGGGCGTTCCGTATTCCTCCGCGCCGGACGTGCCGATCGTGATGGGTGCGCGGTAAAGATCGCGCAAACCGATTGTTGCCATGTGTCATACCTCCATATACTTGATTTCAACGGGAACGTGGTAATATCCCGTGTCCTGTTCGTATGTTTCCGCGTCTATCGTGATCGCGTAGAACCCCGCCGCCTTCAATGCTGTTTTCAAGCGTTGAAGAATGTCGATGTAATCCGTTTTTGAATAGACGTGTACTTGATACGTGAATTCCTGCGCGCCCTCTTCATCGTCTGAAAAGAACGTGTCGCGCCCCACGACAAGCTGATAGACGATAAAGCAAGCCGCCTTCCCGCCGTATTTAAGGCGTTCGACGGGAACGCCCAGCTTTTCAAGCTCCGCTTTTAACAAGCTGTCAACGTTCTTCATTTTGCTTTTCCTCCCATACGCGGCGCATTTCCGAAACAACGTCGTCCGCCGCCTTTTCATTCGCCGCCGTGAACCACGGGCGCGCGGGCATATTTGAACGCCCGTAATTAAGGACGAAGCCTTTTTCCGCGTTGCGTACTCCGTGCTTGTCCTTTCCGTTCGGATAGATTTCAACCCGTTTTCCGCCGTCAATCTCTTTCACGGCGGATACTTTGATGGACGCAATAAGCGCCCCCGTGCTTCGTCTGCTGTTGAACCTTGTCTTGATCTCTTCTTGCTGTGCCTTCTGCATTACTGCGCCACCCGCTTTGAGCATTTCCGGCACGGCTTCTTCAACGATCGCGTCTTGCCGAAGCATTGCTTCTTGTACGTCGTCCAGCCCGACAACGTTAAACTTCGCCATTGTTGCCGCCCCCTTCCGCTTCCGGAAGATTAACCAGCGTCAACTCTGTAAATTCTCCGTTCCCGTGCGTGTACGTCCGAAGGACGCGATACCGTTTCCCGCTCGAAACGGGATATTCCACGATCTGCTGTTCCTCATACTCGAAGGAATGCACGTCGAATTTTAATTCCGTCGTATAGCCCGCCTGTTGCGCCTTGTAGAACTCCGAAAAGCCCACGGATTTCTTGTCAGCGAAAACCGTTGTCGCGGTTTCTGTGCGGGCGACGGGGAAGCCGTGTTCGTTCGTGCGCGGCGAAGGTTCAGACAAGGCAACCAATGTTATTTGTTCGCCCCATCTCATTTATTTGCCCTCGCTTTCTTCGGTGTAATCAGCGGTCAGCGACAAGGCGCACTTCAAATAATCGTATGCGTTGCGGTAACGCTCCGCGTCGTCATTGAAGCCGAATTCCGCCTTTGCATAAAGCACAACCGCCCGATCAAGAAGGGGATCGCCCAGCGTTTTACTGGACGATCCCGCTTCCGCCGGAATGTTGATACCGACAAGGCGAAGATCAGCGATCGCCGCGTTTATGAGATCGGAAACTTCGCCGTCAAGCGCCGTCCCGCTCAACCGCAACGCCAGCTTTACCTTGTCAAGCATTTGTCAGCCCTCCCGCTTTAGGCGGTCGCCTTGACCAGCTTCACGATGGCTTCGCCGATAGCGGGCGCGCAATCGAAGATCGCGATACCGCTATATTTGTAGCTGTTCTTGTCGATGTCGTAGGCGCTCTTCACGCCGATATTTTCGGCAAGGTTCGCGCAAACCTTCTTGAAGTCGCCCAAGAAGGCTTCGTGATCCGCGACGTAATCGGACAGAAGAACGGGATAGCCGTACACGAAGTACGCGTTGTTCTGAACGGTTACAATGTGGTTCTTGCTGTTGTCCTGCAACGGCATAAAGTCGGTGAACAAGGTTTTCTTGTTCATAACGAACTTGCCGTTGCGGTCATAGCCGGAAGGCAGAAGCCCGATCAACGTCTGCACGTTTGCGGCGGTAAGCGCGCCCGTCTTTGCAACGGTAACGCTGTTGGTCGCGCCCCAAGTGTTCGCGTTTTCAATGCCCTTCGGCTGGGAAGAACCCGTGCCGTTGATAAGCAAATCTTCGACTTTGCGGGCGATAGCTTCCGCCAGCATATTGACGATCCAGCTTTCAAACGCGGTAATGCTCATAGTCATTACAGTATCGGAAATCTGAACCAGCTTGACGATCTCGTAACCGGAAAGGGAAACGGTGGTCAGCGTGTCAGCGGCGGCGGTAATGCTTGCGTTCTCGGTGTGGATCGCGGCGGCGTTGTTCGTGCCTTCGATCGCGAACTTTACAGCGCCCTTGACGTGCAGAAGGGTGACTTCATTCAGCATAGGCGCAAGCGTCTTTACCTTGCTGATAATCTCGTTCGCGGTCTGCGTCGGGATAACCTCCGCACCCGCGCCGCTGGCGTTGCTGAATGCGCGCTTCTCTGCGTCGTTCAGCGGAAGGCGGCGAATGTTTTTCAGCCACGCGGAACGATATTCGGGCGTACCGAAGGGATCGTCGGGCGCGGCGTTGTCGTCGCCGTTGTTCTGCTGGAAGGAACGGGAAACAATGCCCGCGCCCTTCGCGATATTGTCAAGAATGCCGTTGCGCTTCTCGGCGGCGGCAATCAGTCCGGCGCGCTCTTCGGTAAGCTGTGCGGTTTCCTGCTCCAGCGCGTTGATTTCCTCGGCGGTCATGCTCTCGCCACGGGCTTCAATGTCCTGCTTGATAGCCGCAAGACGGGCTTCAATCTCTTTAATTCTCATTGTGTTAAACCTCCATCATAAGTTTGATTTTTAGGATTTGTGCCTTCCGCGCTAACGCCTCCCGCTTCTCTGCTTCGATCACTCCGTCGAAGTAGGAACGCGCGGAAATATCGGTATCGGCGTTCGCCGGATAACTCACGGCGGAAACGTCGTAAACCTTCTTGATCTTCAAGATCGTTCTTGTGTGCGTGTCTTTGTTATATGCGTCCTCGGATACCGTGAACGCCCACGACATTTTGCAAATTAAGCCCGCGTCAATGCTTGCATATAGGCGCTTTGCTTCTTCCGTAAGGCTCAAATTTGCCGCAATAAATAAGCCGCTTTCCTGCGGCTCTAAAAGCAGGGAAGGCGGCTTGTTCTTTGCCATCTTGTTTCGGGCGAAAACCATACCCGAATGATCGAATTGCATAATAACGTCGGATAGGTCCGCGCCGACAAGCGCGTTCCGGTCGATCACTTCACAATATTTGATCCCGCCGTATTCGTACATAACATACGGTTTATCAAACGTTGTCGCGAAGCCTTCAACGTAAAAATCGGTGTCAAACCTCTTTTCCGTCGTCCCCTGCGGGATCATCAACGGCTGGAACATTTGTCGGTACTCCCGTTCCTTCACTACCGGCATTTGGTGTAACCTCCTTTCCCAATTCTGAAACTTCCGCGTATTCCTTGCGGATATAATATTTCTCGCCGCCCTCAACGTGCGCCATGTTCCAAACGTCCATAACGCCGTTGCGGTTCAGCAAGCCGCGGTCAAATAACTGTGTGCTGATATTCAGCTTCGTTTGATTGCTTGCGTATTGTAAGCGGTTCGCGGTAAACGTGATCGCGTTCCCGAAGGACAATTCCCGCGCCGTGTACGTCATATTCGACATAACAAGCGAAAGCTGGATCGCGAAAGGTTCGATCTTGCCTTCGTAATACGCGTTCCATTCGTCCTCCGTGTATTTGTTTTGCAGAATGCCCGCATTCGTGCCGAAGTAGTTAAACACGTTTTCGTTGATCTGCGCCATCTGCGCGGCGTTTACCGTGAACGGCTTGCTTTCGATCGGCTTCACGTCAGCAAACTTCGCGTCGTAGATCACCATTCCCGATTGATTTTCCGCCGAAAGGTTATCCGCCGTGAAGCGCTTGCGCTCCTTCGTGATGTCCTCCGGCTTCAACATATTTGCAACCTTCGCCAAGAAGCGAATAGAAGCCGAATTTTTAACGCCGTTGATAATGCCTTGATTTTGTGTATGGATCAACTGCATTGTAGGGCGAAGCGCGGCGTTACTCTCTCCGAAGAAATCGTCGGTATATTGAAACTGCGTCATTACGCCGACGCGTTCAAACTCGATCGCGGCTTTCTGCCCGCTCCCGAACGTATAACGCAAAAACGGCGCGCCGTTGTACTCGACAACTTCGCACCGTTGAGGAAGCAGGGGATAATACCCGATCAGTCCGCCGAATTCATCTTCGATCGGAACAATGAAGCAAGTATTATTCACCGAAAGGATCGTCGCGATCCTGTAAATGAACTTCGATGTATCCATGAACGGATTAGGCTTGAACTGCAACGTCCGTTCAAGGTTCTTTTGCGCCGTGCCGCTGATCTCCGGTTTCAGCTTTGAAGCGAAGGACGCGAACGAATGTATCGCCGCGCGTGTAAGCTCCATTTCGTAAATACTTTCCGGCGCGTTGCTGAAAACGGGCGTGTACCCGTTTAGCATTTTGAAATAGCCTTCCGCCTTCAAGTCGGCTTTCGGCTTCCGGAAGATAGTTTCAAAAACTCCCATGTTTTTATCACCCCGCATTTTTGAGCATTTCGCCGATTTCGTTATAATATTTCTGCCGCACGGTCAGCGCGTCGATCACGGAAACGAAGCCGTCAATTCGCGCCCGCTGTTCGATCTTCACGGGACGGAACTTCCGCGTTTCCATGTTGTGCTTCAATGCGACGTTGAGGAAGTGCGCCTTCAACAAGTTATTGTAGGCAATTTTGAAATTGCCGTCCTTGATAACGCCTTCAAACTCGCGGATCACGGGCGCAAGGTTTTCACCCTGCCACACGTCGTCCGTCTGCCAGCCCGCGTTCTTCAAGTCGTCGATCAGATATTGCGCGGAATAGCGGTCGTACCCGATCTTCAAGATATATATTCCGTACTGATCCCGAAGCATAGAAAACCATTCGTAAACGTCGTGATAATCGACGTGGTTTTCGCCGGATAGCTTGACGATCCCTTGCTTTACGAATATGTCATACGGTACGCCGTCGATCGCTTGTGCTGTTTCAAGCCGGTTCGCTGGCATAAAGAATTGTGCGAAGGCATATAGAACGCCGTCCCGCTCGATCACGACGGAAGCGGCGGTCAAGTCCGTTGTCTGTGAAAGGTCTATGCCGCCCACGGCGTAACTGTCCTTGAAATCCTCCAGCTTCGCGTGAATTCCTGCGCCGTCAACAACGACGTAATCAAGCCACGCGACGGAAGAATTCTGCTTGATATTGCAATACTTCGTAAGGAATTCAGCCCGCTTCGACATACTCATTTCGGCGACGGCGATTTCCTCTTTGAAGAAGTCCGGCGAAACGGAAACGCCCATATTCGGATTTGCTTTTTTAAGCTCTTCAAGGTCGTTCCATTTCTCCACGTCGTCGATCATGTAAAGCAGGGGAAGAAGGCGGCGTTCCTTGCTTCCTCCCTTCAAAAACGCGGTCGATCTCTTCATCAATTCGTCGAAGATACCGTCGTTTTCGTAACCTGCCGTTGAGATCGAAAGGATCATCGGCTGGCGGCGCGCGCCAAGCGCGGATTTCATAACTTCGTACTGCTTCAAGCCGCCGTCGCCGCGCCACGACGCGACTTCATCGTTCACGACTAAATGCGGATTGAAGCCGTCGGATTTCTTCGCGTTGAACGCAAGCGGCTTGATCGCGGTATTGCTTTCTTCGATGTAAATATCGGAACGGCGCTTCTTCGATAGGTCGGAAAGCTCCGGTTCTTTTTTAATCATCTGATAGAAGTTATCGTAAACGATGTTTGCTTGTTCCAGCTTCGGCGCAAGGCAATATATTTTCGCGCCGTATTCGCCGTCAAGATACGCCATGTACGCAATGACGGCGGACGCAAAAAGCGTTTTGCCGTTCTTGCGCCCGATCACAATAAACACTTCACGAAAGACGCGCGTTCCGTCCTCTTCGACGATCCCGAACATAACGGAAACGGCGGCTTTCTGCCACAACTCCAGCTTCAAAAGGTCTGTGCGCCCTTCGCAATGATGGCAAAAGTTTTCGATGAACCGAATTGCCTTGTTTGCCTTCTTCGCGTTGAAGGTGAAAAGCCCTTCTTGAAGCCCCTTCACGATGTATTCATACAGAAGGCGAACCCACTTGCCGACGGTTATATTTCCGGAAGAAATGCCGTCGTAATACTCGTAAATGTAATTTGAAAAGGGCATTTTTATTCGTCCCGTAACGCCTGTAAACGGCTTTCCTTTTTCTTCTCCGGCGGTACAAGATCGCAAAGCTGTTTGATAATTGCGGCGTGATTTTTTGTCATGGCGATATGTGTTTTCACCGCGTCGCTTTGCTTCGTCCCGCTCTGATTTGCGCCGTTTTGGTATTCGACGGTGTAGCCCTCTTCGTTGATGATCTCTTGCAATTCTTCAAGGGATACCGCCATGAACGCCGCGTTCTTGATAAGGCTTTCGACGGTCTGCAACTTGTTTTTATCCAAGTCTTTGAAAATGCGCTTCAATCGGGAAAACTCCCGCTTGATCTTTTCTTCTTTCGTCAAGTCCTTCTTTGTCGCCATAAATATCACCCCCTTTTCCGGTCAACCCACACCCCCTTAAACGCGTACACCCGTTATGCGCGCGCCTGCGGAGTATTTTTAATCTCCCGCCCTCGGTGTCGAACCCTCCCTAAATTTTGAGCGAATAGGGGGGGGATATGAGGTTTCCCGCTTCGTCGAATGCGTACCGTTTTTTCTTGTCGTTCCGGTGGTGTTCTTTGTTGTGGCAATCTTGACAAAGCGCTTCGAGATTATCCCACGAAAGCGCTATGTATGGATCGTTGATATTCTGCTTCGTCAAGTATGTTTTGTGATGTGCGATCTTCGCGGTTACTGGATCGTCCGGCGTTGAACAGCGTTCGCACAAGTAGCCCTTCGACTTCAAGAAGCTGTCGCGGCATGAACGCCAAGCGTCCGAATTGTAGAACCTTTCCGCCCACGGCTTCATGCGGTTATCCTCCTTCCTGTGGAAAAGTCTGTGCAAAAGAGCAAAAGATAAAGCCTTCCGCGTATCACGCAAAAGGCTTTATCCCGCGCTATTCAATTCGCAATAATTCAGCGTAATTATTATATCACGCGTAAGCGTCGCGGACAAGGTGCATTGTTTGGTCGCGTTTTGGTCATTTGTCAACGGCTTTCCGGTATGTCGCCGCTGATACCGCCGCCGGAATGCCGAATACACATACCGCCATATCGTTGACGATCTTATTCCGCCAGCGGCGCGCCGTCTTTATCTCTTTGAGAATGCCCGCGTCGGAAAGCTCTTCCGCGATCTCTTCCCACGTCGCCGTTCCGCCCTCTCGCGGATTGCCGTTGATGTCCTCGCCGAAATAGTAAAGCCGGATCACAACGAATTCTTTATGCCCCTCGAAAAGAGAAATAGCGCGTGTCAAGCTGTCAAAGCCGGATTTCGTTTCTTTGAACTGCTTTTGTTTTTCCTCTCGCATTTCCTCGACGATCTCCGCTTCCGTCTTGCGCTGAATAAAGCCCTTCGCCTGTGGTGTCGTTGAAAACGTCTTTCGTCCCGCGTGATACTCAACTTCGCAATACGCTTCTTCATCGGCTACAAGCGCCGCCAGCTTCTTGTAGTTATACAACAACGTTTCCATTGCCTTGAAGTAATTTACGTACCCCGTGTTCTGTGTGTATGCTTCCGCCGCCCCTGCGCGCGCGGCTTCAAATACGGCTTCCCGCAACTCTTCGGAAAGCTCTGTTTGCTTTTTAGTCATGTGTGCCACCTCCGGTTAGATATTCGATAATTGTTCCCGCCGCCTGTTCCCAGCCGTAGCAAAGCGCGGCTTTGTAGCCCTGCGCCGAAAGAGCGTCCAGCCACTCCGATTGATGATCGCTTGTCCTGCCGCCGCGTTGCCGTTTAAGCTCTATGTAAAGCCCGTGATATTGCCCGCGCGCGACTGGCAAGCATAGATCGGGAACGCCCGCTTTCACGCCCTCCGCCCGAAGCCGTCCCGCTTCCGCCTTGTGTCTGCTCCCGCCGTTCGGGACGTGATAAAGCAAATTCAATTCGGGATATTTCCCGCTTTGCATAGCCGCCCACGAAAACAGCGTCATTTGCTCTTGCGCTTCCGTCGGAACGGGAAGTTTATTCGCCCGCATTTCGTGATCCCTCCGTTTTCTTTGCGTAGCCAAGCGCCTTTAATCCGCCGCCGCAATATTTGCAAGTGTTACCGTCTGCGCGTGTTGCCGGAAAGACGTTGAATTTTCCGCATACGAAGCATTGAAAAGCGATCTTGTCGGTTTTCTCTGTCGTGTATTCGTATTTGTTCGTTTCTTCTTGCGCCTTCTCCCAATCGGCGAAGAAGAAAAACGGCTTGTTCTGCGCCATTGCTTCGCCGAATTCGTATTTCGCGCCTTTGCTCTCTTTCCAGTCCGGAAGAAAACAGACTTCGGCGCACTCTGCAAGCATAGCGCCGGACATACGCATATAGGCTTCCCACGTGAAGCCCTCCGCCGGAAGAAGCGCCGGATTTACGACGATGAAGCCGCCTTCCTCCAGCTTCTTTTGCGCGTTGTAAAACTTCGTGAAATAATACGGATCGCCCGTGATCTTTCCGGCAAGATATAGCGTCCTTTTTTCCTGCATTGTGTTTCCTCCCTTCATTCGTTGAAAATCGTTATTTGTGCCTTCCGCTGTTCCTGCTCCAAAAGATCGAAAAGCCGCATTTGCGCTTGTTCCTGTTCAAGCCGCGCTTGTGCCGCTCTGCAATAATCTTCGTCGATCTCAAAGCCGACGAAATCAAGCCCGCCTTGACGATAGCAAGCGATCAAGGAACTTCCGCTTCCGGCGTGTGTGTCCAATATCTTCATACCTTTTCGGGCGAAGAGGGAAAGAACCCACGAATACAGCTTCACGGGCTTTTGTGTCGGGTGAATTGTCCCGTCGTTCAGCAATTCAACGCGATTGCAGACAAAAACGCGCGTCGGCGTGTCGAAGCTGGTATACGCTAATTCGCAATCGCTCATTGTCAAGCCGTGTTGCCCCTTGTCCCATACAAGCCAGCCTTTATGCCCTTGTTCAAGATACGGAACGAAGTAATTTCCGCCCCATATCACTTGCGCTTTTGAAACGCGTTCCAATTCGCGGAAGTATTCGGGCGGGGGAATAGTCTTGTCCCAGCTTTTCCGGATATGCTCTTTCCGGTTATGCTTCGTATTGCCGCATACGCGCTTCTTCTGTCCGTCTATTCCGATACCGTAAGGCGGATCAACGATCGCAAGATCGAAGAAGCCGTCCGGAAACTCTTTCATTCCCTGCATACAGTCCATGTTATACAGCTTGTTCAATTCAAGCATACGTTGTTCACCTTCTTTCTTTTTCTCCCCCCTCCGCCCCCCGCTGGGGGGAACGGGCTTAAAGGAATAAATCTATCGGCGATCCGGCGGGCTTCCTCGATCCGTGTTCTGAACCGATCCTTCACGATTGATTTTATATCCCCGCCGCCTTCCCGCTTTTATCACTCCCGCGCTTTCATTATCAAGGGCAAGCGGCTTCGCCGTGCTTCGCACCCTTGACAATGCGCGCGTTCGTGATCTCTGAAAAGCGGGCGACGGGGAATAAATAAAATCAATCTTCCGGAAGGAAAAGCGCTGGTCGTAAAACTTTACACATTTACAAGGCTTTTTATTGCGCCCCTTCGGGCGTTCCCGCTATTCGCGTTTCTTCCGGCGTTTCGGTTTCTCCGGTTCGCGTACATATTTATAATATATGTAGCCCCACTTCGTCGCGCGGGCTTCCACCAGCTTGTAACCCTTCGGCGCGATCGGTGCTTTCTTTTCCGTATACGTCCGAAGTGCAAGCGTCGGCGCTTCCTTCTCCGGCTGGCGAAGATTGCGCGTCGCCTTCCAACGGTGTCCGCCCTGTTCCGGTGTCCAATGGTTGAAGAGGTAATCCGCAAGCCCCGTGTAATCCTGCCCGTAGTCAACGCCGTTATAATAATTGTGTTCGCGCAAGTGCCGAATATGGATTACTGATCCGTCGTTCCACTTGCCGCTGATCGTTTCTTCCGATCCGTCGTTCCACTTGCCGCTGATCGTTTCTTCCGGTATGCCGTCCGAAATCATGTGAAAATGAATTCGGTTCGTAGACTTGCCGCGCCCCATGTAAATAATGATCTTCGCGTCGGGACAAGCCCTTTGAAGCCGCCGGAAGTAATTGTCGCGTATTCTGCGCGCTTCGCTGAATGTATGAACTTCGCTGTCGTCGTCGAACGTCAGCGTACTATATAAGGAAAGCGGCGAAAAGTTTTCATTAACCAGCCGCTGGTGTTCCGCTTTGATATGCCGATCCGGTGTTGCGCGCGCTCTTCGTCGTCCTTGAAGCGCGGTCGCGGTTCAGCCTTCTTGATGTTTGTTCGATCGGATACGGTGTAAACTTCCTGTTCACATACAACGCCCGAAAAAATACGTCTTTTAACCCTCTGCATAATCCCGCCGCCCTTCCTTGACAAAAGCGCCGTAAAATGCTATAATTTTTAATATTGAATAGCTCCTTTTACAGCTATGTAAGAGGAAAAGAGAACGTCCGGAACGTCGCAACCGGACGTTCTCTTTTTGTTTTGTCAGCCGTTATTAAATCCTGCGCCCTGCTCGAAATCGGCGCACCGTTCTTCTTCGCAAGGCTTGAAGCGCATTCCGTCCGCGCACCCGACGCAAGGGAACGGGCGTACCCCGTCCGGAAGCGCGCCTTCGCGCAAGTGAACGCATTGTTCCAGCTTCGCGCATTGATCGCACCAGCACTTCCGGCAATCGCCGATCAGCGTTTTTTCAACCGGACGTTTCAAGCCCTCTTCGGCTTCCTGCGCGTCGTGTTCTTCCTGCATTTCCCGCGCCGCCTGTTCGATCGTGTAATCTTCAACGCCGTTCATAATGCCCCGAAAGAAGGGCGCGAACGCGTAGCCGATCCCCAGCCCCGCGCGCAAAAGCATTTCTTCGTCGATCTTAATATCTGCCATTGTTCCCGCCGCCCCTCCGAAGCGCTCTGAAAAGCACGTTCAAAACGATGTAGACGATCACGACGGAAGCGGCGACGCAAGCAACGCCGCAAAGCATATAAAAGGCGTTCACCATGAATTGATACATTGTCATTCGTCAACCCTCCCGAATACCTCTTCCGCGTCGATGTCCCACGCGGCGGCAATATGCTTCATCATATCGACGGCTTCGGCGCGCTTCTTTTGTTCCTCCGCGTTCTCTCCGTTTAAGTACGATACCAAGATTTCAGATTTGAGATTGCAAAGCGGGCGAACGCCAATGCGGCCGTCGCACGCGTAGTAGCTGCGCAAAGGGCCGACCGAATAGACGATGCGGACGAGGGAGTTTATCGGGCTATCCGGTGTAGCCGTCCACCACCATTTATTAGGAAGTGCCGGAATGTTGCCGCGCAAAATGCGGTATTCTTCGCAAGTGATAATCCCGATCCGGACGCGATCGCCGCCGTAATTCTTCAAGCCGTCGTCGGCGGTCAAGTCGATGTTGAAATACTCGAACATTTCTTCCGGCGCGCCCGCCTTAATCAGACGGCGCAAGAATTCGCCGTTCAGATAGGCGCGAAGGGAAGAAGCGGCAAAGTCGTTCTTGTTCCCTTCATCGAAGGCGCGTTCCTCGACGCAATCGGAAGTAATGCACTTCACCCAATCCGCGCCCGTCTGAATGACCGTCCAAGCGATCCCGCCCATTGTGAATTCCTGTTTCGGCTCGAAGCCGTGTTTGTTCTCTTTCATATTGAATAGCTCCTTTCGTTTAACACTTCTTGCCGCCGTGCCGATACGGGCGGCTTTTGTTGTATTCGTGCTTCTGTGAGATCGCCGCGTCAATGTCGATCCCTGCGTATCCGCAATAATCAAGAACGCGAATAATCACGTCCGCAAGCTCCGTCGGGATACCTTCGGGCTTGCCGTTGTCGCTGAAATAGATTTCCGTTGCGCCGTGTCCGTTGCGGTATTCCTCCAGCGCTTCGGATACCTCCGAATGAATGAGCGCTAAAACCTCCGGAAAACCGCGTTCTTCGTCCCACCAGCCGTGCGCGACGGCGTTTTCGTGAATTTCCTTCGCAACCTCGTTAATTCCTGTCATTGTCTTTTGCCCTCTCCTTCAATTCTTTTTCGGCGTTGTCGTCGGCTTCTGCCGTTCGGCAATCGCATTTTTCGCCGCTGTCAAGATGTGCGCCGCAAAGCGGGCATTCCTTGTATGGTGTCGCCATGTTGTTCTCCTTCTTGATAATCAGCCGCCGGAAGCCATCAGCGCATAGCGTCAAGCCGTGTTCCTTCACGTATTCCCGCCGCCGTGCGGCTTCTGTCGCTTCCCAGCCGCAAGAAGCGCATTCCGAAGGCTTGCATTTC
>SFLA01000006.1 GCA_004553575.1 Clostridiales bacterium | reverse complement strand
GCTTATAGTCCTCCACCCCGGGCTGATCAAACGGGTTTATGCCGAGTATATATCCGCTGGCTGCGCAGGCAAGCTCAAAGAAATATATAAGTTCTCCGAGTGTATGCTCGCACCGGCGGTCGTAGGTAACGGTCAGGTTCGGTACCCCTCCGTCGATATGGGCAAGCATCGTACCGGTCATCGCGGTCATATTGATATCGTTCATGGTTCTGCCGGCGAGATAATTAAGTCCGTCGGTATTCTCGGGGTCGAACGGCACCTCCATATCCTTGCGCGGGGATTCCTGCTTCACGACCGTTTCGAACATTATCCGTGAGCCGTCCTGAATAAACTGGCCGAGCGAATGCAGGTCCGTCGAAAGAGATACTGACGAAGGGAAGATTCCCTTTTGCTCCTTGCCCTCGCTTTCTCCGAAGAGCTGCTTCCACCATTCAGCCATCATGCGGAAGGAGCTTTCGTAAGAAGCGAGTATTTCGACTCGCTTTCCGGATGCATACAGGGAGTTCCGGGCAACCGCATAGCGGTAAGCGGGGTTATCCGTGCCTTCGGCAAAACAGGCGGCGCGCATATCGGCTGCGCCCTGAAGAAGCGCGTCGATATCGCAGCCGGCGACGGCTATAGGAAGCAGACCGACCGCGGTAAGTACCGAAAATCTGCCGCCTATATCGTCAGGTATGACAAATGTCTGCAGACCCTCGGCATCGGCAAAGCTCTTAAGCGCGCCGCGTGCGCGGTCGCAGGTACAGAACACCCGCTTTTTTATCTCGTCCTCGGAATAACGGTCGGAAAGATACCGGCGTATAAACCGGAACGCAAGCGCGGATTCGGTTGTGGTTCCGGATTTGCTTACGACATTTACCGAAACCCTTTTTCCGGCGCAGAGCTCAAAAACCTCGGCAAGGTCATCGCCGGAAAATGAATTACCGGTAAAATAGATATCGGGAGTCGTTTTGGAAAGCGAATTGTAATTGGGCGAGCGCAGAAATTCGATCGCCGCACGGGCGCCGAGATAGCTGCCGCCTATTCCGACGACGATAAAAACGTCGCTGTCGGCGCGAATCGATTCCGCCGCCGCTTTTATGCGGGCAAGCTCCTCGCGGTCGTAATCGATCGGAAGGTCGATCCATCCGGTATAATCGCTCCCTCTGCCGTTACGGTTGCGGATATATCCGTCGGCACGGGCAAGCGCAGGAGCAAGAGAAGTGAGTGAATCGTCAGCCATAAAAGGGCGGGCGTATCTGTCGTCAAATGAAACCATTGATTCTGTATTACTTCCTTATCTGCAAAGTATACCCATTATATAACAGCCGACGCTGTTTGTCAATCACAGAAACCCGAGCATTTCACGCCAGACGCGTCCGAGCAGCTCCCAGAACCCTATTCTGGGTATACTCTCCTGCGCATATACGGGACATTCGGCGACCGGCTCCCCTCCCACCGTAATATATACCGTTCCGACCCGGTCCCCCTCGCTCACCGGAGCGGCTACGTTATCGTTCATTACCACTCGCTGTTCGGCTTCGTTATTTTTCCCTTTTTCGAGCAGCAGCGCAGGCGGATCGTAGGTGACGGAAAGATAATTATCGGTGCCTCCGGATATAAAAAGATCCTCTATTTGCAGTCTCTCCGGAGTTACGGCGCAATAGTTGGCGAATCCGAAATCAAGAAGCTTCTTGACCGCCGCGAATCTGTCGTCGCTCGTCTCTCCTCCCAGAACCACCGCTATTAGCTGAAGTCCGTCGCGCAGCGCGGTGCCGGACAGGCAGAAGCCTGCGGTATTGGTAAATCCGGTTTTCATTCCGTTTGCGCCGTTGTAAAAACGTATAAGCTTATTGGTGTTTGCAAGACCGAACTCGCCGCCGCGTATGGTGTCCATCCAAATGGTGGTAAAATCGGTGACGTCGGGGTGGCTCAGCAGCTCACGGGTCATTATCGCCACATCCTTGGCAGACGAATAATGGTTTTCGTCATCAAGACCGTGCGGGTTGGCAAAATGGGTATTATCCATGCCGAGCTCGTGTGCGCGGTTGTTCATCATCGACGTAAAGGTTTCAACGCTGCCGGCAATATGCTCGGCGAGCGCGACGGTCGCATCGTTTGCCGATGACACAATAAGCGCCTTAAGCATATCCCGAAGCTCCATCTGCTCTCCCGGCTCAAGATACACCTGCGATCCGCCCATCGATGCGGCGTAATCGCTTACGGTTACGGTGTCGCCGTAGGAAATACGCCCGTCGTCAAGAGCTTCGAATACAAGCAGAGTTGTCATTATCTTTGTTACCGAAGCGATGGGGCGGCGCTCGTTTTCGTTAAAGGCATACAATACCCTGCCGGTGCCGTAATCGGTAAGATACGCGCTTTTAACCTTCAAATCTCCGGTAAACTCGGCAGCTTCTTCATACTCCTCGTACCAATACGCGGCTGCGTCGCCGTAGGGATATAGCGGAGCCTCCTCGGTGGCGTAAACGGATACCGGCAGCAGCAAAAGCAATACCGCGAGCGCGGCGGACAGGAATCTCTTCATGTTTTCATTCTCCCTTCGGGGAATTATATGCGTGTCCGCCCGTAAAAAGACACTGAAATACGGTCTTTAAGCATATGCCGTATGCTTTGCGGCAATAAAAACGGAGCTCCCTCAAAGGGGAGCTCCGCCTGATATGAGCCGGAAACTAATCGATAATATCCTCGAGATTGCTCTCGCTTACTATAATGATAACGTAATCGACAATCGATTTGTCGGGATTCGCGTGTCTGCCGGCGTCGGTAAGGTTAACGGTGTAATCTCCCGAAAGACCTGCCATGCAATTATTGAAGCGCTCGGCAAGAAGATCGAGGAACACTGCGGAGCTGTCGTCGCGGTAGATCAGACAGGACGGAAGCTCGGGGCGCTCGGTGCAGAAGTACAGACGGGAAAGTATGCTTGTCTTATTCTCATCGGCAGCGCCGTTTATAAGCTCACAACTGCCCTCGGAAACGTACTTCTGAAGAGAAAGCAGATTGGTGGTAGTCAGCTTAAGACGGTGTGCGGAATCTCCCATATCCATATCGAAGTTCGGAGTGAGAGTGACCTTATTCTCGCGCAGGACGCTGTTGTCGAGCCGGGCATAGGTGACAAGGTCTCCGCCGTCGGCCGATTCTTCGGTGACCGTAAACTCATCGAGAGTATGGGGCGCACATTCCGGGAAACGCTCGGCTATATGGGTCATTATCGAGCTGTACACAAGATAGCCGGCGTAATCGGTTATATGGCTGTCGGTCAAATTGTAAAGAAGATATCCGTCATCGATATGTTCGGCAAAAATGTCGCGCATATCGATAAGCGTGGCATTCGACACGGCAAGCGCGCCGGACACCTGATCGTACAGGGTCTGATAAGACTCTCTTTCCAGACCCTCGGGAAGGTAATCCGCATAAACAGACGTGGAATCCGGAATGAGAACATATATCAGCTCCACCTCGGATCCGCCGGCTCTGTTTTCAAGCGCGGTTATCTTGGCGTTAACGGTAGTGGTTTTGAAGTTGTTAAGCCGCGAAACGGTAATAAGATTGCGTCCGCAATAGCTGTCTATCTCCTTGCGGAAGAACAGATAGCCGTCGACTCCGAGTGTGACCTCGTAATCGTCGGTGCGGGTCTCCGCCATCGCATCGCGGTATACGGTCACCTCGCGGGCGGTGCTGTCCTCCTTGCCCTCAACCTTGGCGGTGACGGAAAGCGTGCGGGAGCTTCTCGACCCCATATTATACTCGAGAATATAATAACCGTTGAGAGAATTCACAGATACCGAATCGACGGGGCTGGTCGCAGTTACAACCGCGCCTTCTTCACAGGTTCCGCTTAATATTACTACCTCGGGAGAGGTGTTAACTACAGTATCGACCGTAGGTCTTGCCGTATAACCGTCCTCGGTAGGCGGCTCGGACTCTTTTGATTCTTCATTGGGTGCTTCGGAAAAGTTCAGCGGAGGGACGTCATCGATAGATGACCCGCTGAAATTTACGCAGGAGGTGAGCAGGAGTGAAAGTGCAAGCGCAAGCACGGTAAATACAAGCGCCGCTCTCTCTTTGGTAGTGTGTTCCATCTGGGATATCCTCATTTCGTCAGATAAGTGGGTCGGAATCAGCCTTCGTCCGCAGCGGCTTTCTTGGCTTCATCTATTATCTTCTGTGCAATATTGGCGGGAGCCTCTTCATACCTTACGAACTCGAAGGTGTAATTGCCCCTGCCCTGAGTCATTGCACGGAGCTGAATCGCGTAGGTGCTCATCTCGGCCGCGGGAGTCTCTGCCTCCACCACGGTATAGCCCTTATGACCCTCCCACGGGTTAGTGCCGACTATTCTGCCGCGGCGCTTGTTGAGATCGCCGATAATATCGCCCATCATATTGTCCGGTATATAAACCTTAAGGTCACCGATCGGCTCGAGCAGGACGGAATTGTCCTTAAGCCCTTCCTTGAACGCGAGGTTGGCGGCAAGCTTGAAGGACATTTCGGAGGAATCGACGTCGTGATACGAACCGTCGAACAGGTTTGCCTTAAGTCCGATAACCGGATACCCGGCGAGCACGCCCTTCGCCATCGACTCCTGCAAGCCCTTCTCGACCGCAGGGAAGAAGTTCTTGGGCACCGCTCCGCCGAAAACGCTCTCGGTGAATATGAGACCGTCGCCGTCGTGATGCGAAAATTCGATCTTTACATCCCCGTACTGACCGTGACCGCCGGACTGCTTCTTGTGCTTGCCCTGTACCGACTTGGTGCGCTTGATCGTCTCTCTGTAAGGAATCTTGGGCCATTCCAGATCGACGCTGGTGCCGAAGCGGTTCTTCAGCTTGTTGGTTATTACGTCAAGATGCATATCGCCGAGACCGTACAGACACATCTGCTTTGTCTCTGCGTTGTTGGCATACTTTACGGTGTAATCCTCCTCGAGCAGCTTGGATATACCGGAGGATATCTTGTCCTCGTCGCCCTTTGCCTTCGGGATTATCGCCATGCAGAGGTACGGAACCGGGAATTCGATCGGTGCGTAAACCCTGCCGAGCTTATCGTTGGAGGACAGCGTGTCATTGGTGTTGGTATTTATAAGCTTAACCGTAACTCCGATATCGCCGAAGCAAAGCTCGTCGACGTCAATCTCTTTCTTGCCGACCGCAACGGCGATGCGGGCAATCTTCTCGGTCTGTCCGCTTACAAGGTTGGACAGCATCATATCCTTCTTCAGGGTGCCGTTCATAACCTTGAAATAGCTCTTCTTGCCGAACTGGTCGGCAACGGTCTTGAACACGAAGAGCGAGGTATCTCCGTCCTCGGTCGAGCGGACCGAGACCCGGTTGCCGTCTTTATCGATCATCGTCTCTTCCTTATGGTCGTGCGGGGACGAGAAGGACGCGGCGATGGTATCCATAAACACCTTCACGCCGGCAAGCGTTACCGAAGAACCGCAGAAGACCGGAGCGATGGTTCCGGACATAAGACCGGCGTTGAGCGCAGTGTGCTTTTCCTCGTGAGTAAGCGGCTCCTCGAGTATAAGCACCTTCTCCATAAGCTCCTCGGAGGTCTCGGCAAGAGACTCGTCGAGAATGTGCTGATAATCCGCGAAGGTATCGGCCATATCCGCCGGAAGCTCGGCAGGCACCGGATTTCCGGCTTTATCGAAGGTAAAGGCCTCCTCGGTGAGCAGGTTATAATAACCCATATCCGCTCTGCCCTCGTGGTAGGTTACGAACACAGGACATACGCTGCTGCCGAATATGTTTCTCATATCCTGGAAAACGCGGTCGAAGCGTGCGTTTTCATCGTCCATCTTATTAATGAAGAAGGCCTTGGGCATATTTGCCGCGAGATCCCAGGTAAGCTCCGTACCGACCTTGCAGCCGGATTTGCCGTCTACTACCAACACGGCGGTGCCGGAAACGCGAAGAGCCTCCCGTACCTCTCCGACAAAATCGAAGGTGCCCGGGGTATCGAGTATATTGATTTTTTTGCCCTTCCATTCAAAGTTGGCAAGAGAAGCGGAAACCGAAATCGATCTCCTTATCTCCTCGGGATCGAAATCCATAACGGTATTGCCGTCTGCGGTTTTGCCGAGACGGTCGGTCGCCTTCGCAAGATAAAGCATAGCTTCGGCGAGAGAGGTCTTGCCGTCTCCGCCGTGTCCGATAAGACAGACGTTTCTTATTTGATCAGATGAGAATTTGGCCATGTGGTATATCCTCCGTTATATTTCTAACGATTTATTATAATATATTCAGACGAATTAATCAAGCGATTTTTTTGATCGTCTGCTGTCCCAAACGTAAATAAAGAAGGCCCGGTTTTGTTGAAAAGTCACAAAACGGCAGACATAAGCCATACCGGAACCACCCACATGAGCTGGAACACGGCGGCATACAGCGACGCAACGGATGCGGATTCGCCGGACAGAACCAGGAAGGCCGACGCTACAAGAGACAGCACCGTTCCGATAACGCACACAATGCCGTTTGCCTTGATGACATGTCTGGTTTTATCGCACAGGGCAAACATATGCAGGAACTTGTGAAGCCCGGAATTGGATACTATGCCTGAATCGACCGACGGCGTTACACGGTTCATATCCTCGGGGTTGCCCGCCTTAAGAATGGCTATGGGGCACTTCTTGTAATGGATCCCGTTTGCAAGAAGCTCATTGTTTATGTTAGGATCGAGAGTCTTTATACCGACACAAAGACCGGATTTGTTCATATCGCGGAGCAGCTCGTCGAACAGCGGGTTTATCGAGTACTTGATATACAGCTTGGCGGCAAGACGGTCCCCCACCGTAACATACATTACGGAGCCGACGCTGTTCTCGTACATATCGTCGATCTCATCCTTGGGGGATTCGAAGCGGTAACGGCGCATATACGCGCGCTTTCCGATAAAATATTCTTTTCCGTCCAGCACCACGCGAAGCCCGTCGGCAGCGGATTCAAGCAGCCGTATATACTGCGGCGGCTCTACCGGCTCCGTTACGGTTGAAGCAAGAACCTTTTCGAGCGGTCCTCCGATATATCCGAAGATACGGGAAAGCTCGATCAGAACACGGTCGATACGGAAATCGCCGTAGGTACGGAAGCTCGTTATCTTAACGAGATTAGACGGATAAACCTCGGTGTCCGCAAACGATATAACCGATGCGTCGGAATACTCCTCCGCCACTGCGGGACCGATAAAGCACGAAGACGAACGGTTCGCCCTGCGATTTGCGGTTACCAGCGGCATCGAAATGATAAAAAACGCCGAAAGCGGCAGGCTCAGCGCGAGAGTGAGCATTGCCGACGAAAGCGCGGGAATCCAGCCGTCGCCGCTGATCGCACGGTAAGCAAAAACTCCGACCGCGCCGAGAATGACCAGCGGAACAAGAAAATTGAAAAGATCCTCGCTTTTGGGACGTTTTCTCAGCCTGGCAAAGAATCCGCTTATAAATTTTGTCCTGCGGACTGTGTAAATATCGCTGTCCTCAAGCAAATACGAATAGAACTCGTCGGATTCGCGTGAGGTTCCGCTGAGCTCGGCGGCGGCGTATTTGCTCTTTGCCGACGCTATAACCCGGAAGCAGGAATAATTCTTGCGGCAGTCAAGCATATTCACCAGCGCGGAGCAGACTCCGCACACCGCCGGAAGCAGATTGTACAGCCGAAGCCCGGGGTCGGTAGGTGAGAGAAACAGACGGACTATACTGTACCCCGACGAAGCCAGAAACGCGAAGAAGAACACGCTGTCGCAGTTCATATTGAAGGTGAAAAAGCCCTTTGCGCCGCGGCAGAGCGACGGAAGCAGGGTTATTCCGAGCAGGAACAACACCTGAAGGTCAATAAGTATATACAGCACTCCGTATCTTCCCGGACTGCAATAAACCGAATAGGACGCCGAACCCTTTGAGGCAAGCTCAAGATACAGCACGGCTGCGGCAAACAGCAGAGCGAAGAAAAAGCGGCGGCGCGACTGGCGTATTGCCTTGCGCATTATGCGGTTTACCTCGTTGTTCTGAGCGCGGTCCGTGTATTCGTACTCCCGGTCTCCGCTCTCCATATCGCGGGCGACCGTTTTGTGAAGTCCGCGAAGCTCCTTCGGGACTTCGTCGCTGTCGGGATCCATTCCGCCGAGCGCAACCTTAAGATTTATATCACGGGTATCGAGCAGTCTGCCGTACTCATCGGTCGGAGGTATATCGTCGGCGTCGTCCGGCACTATGGAAAGCTGAGTGGATTCGTCGTCATCCTCCTCGAGTCCTATCTTGCCGCTTACGACCTTATCCGAAAGTACCGCGTAATCCTCGTCGAAGGTGGCGGTGGCGTGTTCCTCCTCCTGCGGAGGCATGGTTTCGCCCATGGGAAAAAGCTCTTCCTGGCTGTACTCCACCGGCTTCTCCACCGTTTCGGGATCCATAAACCGGGAAGTATCTATCTCCGACGGCTGCTTATCGCTCTCGCTCAGAGTATCGACGGTAGCGCGGTCGAGCAGCGCAAACAGCTCGTCCGCGCGCTTGCTCTTCATGGGCTTGTCCTTGTTCCCGTAATAATATGCCTTTAATGTCTCGTCGTCCTCCATACGGGCCTCGAGCGCGTCGCGAAGGCTCTGGGTGGCGCTTTTCGGGTCCTGCTGGATACGTACTTTTGTGGAATACTTGTCTATAATCGCGTCGGTCTCCGAACGGGTCGGAAGCTTATCGTCAATCGATTTTGTCTTTTCGAGCATGACGGGACTGCCCGGGTCGGGCACTCTGTCCTGACGCGGCATGGCAATGCCGCGCGCACTGTCATTCTCTGCGCTGACCGTCTGAAGCCGTTTCAGGATATCCTCAACGCTTGGATTGTTCCTGTCTGTCACTGTTCTTTTACCGCCTTCCAGTTTCTTTGCTTTGCCGCCTCGAACAGTACTATCGCCGCCGCGGCGGAAACGTTCAGCGAATTCAGGCTGCCGTACATGGGTATGGACAGCACGAAATCGCTTTTTTCGCGGATAAGCCGCGATACGCCCTCGCCCTCGCTGCCGAGCACAAAGGCTATCCCGCTGTCGTCAAACCTCTCGCCGTAATAAGGCTCGCCGTCCGCCTCGAGAGCATATATCCATATTCCGCGCTTCTTAAGCGCGTCGACCGCCGACGCAAGATTCGCCGCCCTCACAACGGGTATGCGGAACAGCGCTCCGGCAGACGCTTTTGCCACAGTTGAAGTAAGCGATACCGAACGGTGCTTCGGTATAATAACTCCGTGCGCTCCCGCACACTCCGCCGAACGTATTATCGCCCCGAGGTTATGCGGATCATTTATCGAATCGCAGATTACGAAAAACGGCTTTCCGCCGGACTTTTCCGCGTTTGCGAACAGCTCGTCGATTGTAGCATACGCCGTCTCCGGCACCGAAGCGGCGACTCCCTGATGCACTCCCCCGCCGGACATCGCGTCCAGGCGGACACGGTCAACCTCGACCACAGGGATACGCCTTGCCGTCGCCTTGCCGACTATTACGCTTATACTGCCCTCGCGGGAGCCCTTCTGAACATATATCTTGTCGACAGCTCTGCCGCTCGAAAGC
Organism: Clostridiales bacterium; assembly: GCA_004553575.1. GTDB lineage: Bacteria > Bacillota > Clostridia > Oscillospirales > CAG-382 > SFLA01. The sequence goes on along the minus strand of SFLA01000006.1, from coordinate 38,897 downwards.
AGCTCGAGAACCGAATTCCGTCCCCAAAACAGGCCGTCGGATCCTGCATTATCCTCACGCATATCAGCACACTACCTTCTTTTTCGGGCACACGTCCCCATTTCTGTTGATTATATCACATAAATGACGGTTTGCCAACAGTTTTTTTGAAGGAAATTGACGGAAGATCCGAAGAAAAGGCTTTCGGGCAGAGAATCCGATCAAAAAACGGAAGAATTCCGGCAAATAAGCGCGAATCCGCGTTTTACGGGCAACCGAAAAAAACTAAGCCGTCCGCTTTATCGCCGCGGACGGCTTATACAGTATGCGACTATGCCTTACGGATTTCGGGGAGGCTTGCCGCCGCGACCGACTGTCCTACGCGGCGCGAGGATTCATCGGGTATATGGAGCTCGATGCCTGAGGCGATATCCGGGAACTCGGTGTCGAGCACCTCCTGTGCCTTGGCAAGCAGCACGCTTCCGCCCTCTCCGCTGGTAACGCGGCCCATTATAAGGACGTGTTTGATGTCGTAAAACTCTGTGTAATAGGCGATTGCATAGCCGAAGTATACACCGATAGTCTCGTAGATCTTCTGCGCGCGGGGATCTCCCTGCTTCATAAGACCCTGCACAACCTTCAGCTTCTCGGCGGGAGAAAGGCTCTCGTCCAGCTCTATACCGGCGGCGGGAGCGAGCTTTATAACGCCGTCCTGAGAAAAATACTTAACGCCGCAGCCGTAATCGCCGGACCATTCGTCGACCATGGCGTTCTTGCAGGCGTCCACCGGAACGAAGGCGAGCTCGTTGAGCCAGCCGGTGATATTTCCCTCTCCGTCAACATAGCCGCCCGCCTCGGACGTTCCCATTGCGACGCCGAGAACGTTGTTGTCGCCGAGATCCATGGCGCCCGCAAGTGCGGTCACATCGCCGTCGTTGGCGACTTCTATGGGAATATTCTCGCCCAGTTCCTTTGCAACGTCAAGATACATGTTCTTCACGTGCTTATCGAACTCTTCGTCCGGAACCTTCAGGAACAGCGAGGCTATCATTATGCGGTTGTCGATATAAACGCCGGCGGAGGAAACGCCGATGGCGTCCACGCGGGGCATGTGAGAAGCGGCGGTCTTCATTGCGGAAAGAATACCGTCGTAGTGATACTTCGGATCGGAATTGAGCTTGGGGAACCAGACGACTTCTTCGGAATAGACAGCCTCGCCGTCGATAACGGCGGAAACCTTGCGGTCGCTTCCGCCGGCGTCAAAGCCGATGCGGCAGCCGTCGAGATGTCTGCCGACAGGCTCGGGGCAGTTGTTGTTGACGGGAGCGTGCTCAAGATCGCGCAGCTCAACTTCAAAAGGAGTCTCGTACACGCGGGACATAAATCCGTTGTCGAAATCGCGCAGACCGCCCTTTTCGTAAGCGGCTTTTATTCTCTCTCCGACAACCTTTGAGCCGGCGAAGATAATCTTCCAGCCGCCGGCGACCCAAAGCAGGCTCTTGACGATACGCTCGACAAAATCGAAGTTTTCGTCATCCTTGCCGATACCGTCGGGGTATATTCTCGTTTTATAGGTGGTGACGTAGCCCTTGTTTCTCTCTATTCCGATAACTACGTCCTGACCGCACTCCGCGGTCTTTTCGCGCATTTCGCGGCAGAGCAGCGCAAGCGGCGCAAACTGCGGATCAAGTACCGCGTCGACTTTAAGCTTCATATCTTACCGTTCCTCCCATGATGGTCTTTTTAACATTGAATTCACCGTCGGTGATAATTATATCCGCATCCTTGCCGACCTCGATCGAGCCCTTGGCGGAATCGATTCCGAGAGCCGCGGCGGGGTGCAGCGACGCGCAGGCGACGCAGTACCAGAGCGGAAGGTCGGAATTGGTGTAAACATTCCACACGCCCTTATTCAGACGGAGAATGCTTCCGGCTATGGTGCCGTCAAGCAGCCGGCACTCTATTCCCTTCGACACGAAAACCTGTCCGCCGAGTGTGTACTGTCCCTCGGGAAGTCCGCCGGCGGGCAGACAGTCGGTTATAAAGCACAGCTTGTCGCCCTTGAGCGCCGCAACTATGGGATACAGCGCGGGATTCACATGGAAGGTATCGACTATAAGCTCAACGCTGACATCGGTGTTCATCGCAGCTCCGACTACGCCGGGATTACGGTGGGCAAGCGCGGTCATCGCGTTGAAAAGATGAGTGGCGTGGCGCACGCCGTTTTCGGTGGCACGGAAGGCGGTATCGTAATCGGCGTCGGTATGTCCCATGGAAACGAGCACGTCGGTATCGGCAGTGATCTCGCGGATGGCTGCGAAGTCATCGTCCGTCTCGGGCGCAAGTGTAATCTCCTTTATTATATCCGCATATTCCTTAACGAACGCGGCGTCCGGTTTAAGTATGTATTTTTCGTCCTGAGCGCCCTTTTTCTTGGCGTTTATGAACGGACCCTCGGCGTGACAGCCCAGAATCGCGGCGCCGTTCCAGCTTTTGCTTTCTTCTTTAAGATCGCGGCAGACCTCGAGCGCGCGGCGTATTACCTTCATGTCCACGGTCATTGTGGTGGGCAGGAACCCGGTAACACCGTTTGCGACAATGCCGGACGCGATGGTACGGATGCTCTCCGGATCTCCGTCGCAGACATCCTTGCCGAGATATCCGTGTATATGCAGATCGATAAGTCCGGGAGCGACGTAACCGCCGCAGGCGTCGATAACCTCGGCTCCCTCGGGAACGGTCTGCGATATTCCCCTGATCTTTTCGTCGTAAAGCAGTACCGCACCGTCAACGATACGGTCGCGCAGAACGATTCTTCCGTTGATAATTGCTCTCATATATATTTCCTCCGTTTTTATATGCGAATCGGACTCAGAACTCCATTTTTATGTCGGCACGCTTGGATTCCTCCGCCTCGAAAAGCGGCATTCTTTCGAGATGCTTCATACCGGCTATAATGCTGCTCGGAAAGGTGACCAGACGTGCGTTGTAGGAGGCGACATTGCTGTTGTATAGCCTTCTCGCCGCCTGAAGATGCTCCTCGGTGTCGGAGACGGATATCTGAAGCGCCCTGAAATTTTCGGACGAGCGGAGCTCCGGATAACTTTCCGCCACCACCGATATACCCTTAAGCGCCTCGTTCATCTGATCGGATGCGCGGCTCATTTCCGAAACCGTCATTCCGCGGCGAAGCTCGATAACCTTAAAAAGCGTCTCTTTTTCATGAGAAGCGTAGCCCTTGGCTATGTCCAGCATTTTAGTCAGAACGTCATGGCGCTTGGTAAGTGCTACGTCGATTCCGCTCCGGGCCTCCTCGATCTTTACGCGGTCGCGGTTGAACGAATTGGAAACGGAAACCGCCCATATTACGGCGATAATTACGATAACTAACGGGATAATCAAATACGGCATACCTATTCTCCTTTATAAATGTTCCTGTCAAGTCTCAGCCTGTCGATAAAGGCGATAACTCCGTCAAGCTCGCCGGTTATCTCGCGGCGCATCTGAACGGGGTCGATAGGCTTTAGTACCGGGGGCTCAAAGGCATTCCTGCCGCTGTTTACGGCTATATGCAGCTTCGACCCGGTGAAGCACAGAAGCATTTTCCCTTTCGTTATGTCGGCAAGATCCGAAACCGCCTGCATAAACTGAGGGGTCAGTATGTAAAAGCCCTCGTGCTCGGACACCGCATAAACATCGAACCTCCGGTTAAACTCTTCGGACTCCAGTTCTATCTTTTCCATTCTGTCCTCCGACGAGAACAAGCCTCCGGTCTTTTTTGCATAGGCAAACCCCTTCTCACGAACCTGAAGGGCACAGGAAAACGCCTTATTGAAGTCGAAAATCATCCACCTGCCGCTGAAGTAGACGGTCGTATGCGAATGTCCGTCGGAATCTGTGCTTTCGTCCTCGATCTTCACATCGGAAAACTCGAGCCTTACTCCTTTATAACTGCCGGAAACATAATCGTCGCTTCTGTAACGGTTGCCGAGCGACATCATGCGGGTATCGCGCACGGTCTGCTCGGATATTCCGTTTTCCGGTTCGAAAACCAGATTGTCGATACGCCGGGCAAGCATTCCGCGCACGAATTCGTTTTTGTAAAAGTTGTTGTATTCGCGGGTTTTCTTTGCCGATGCGAAGGTGTTGACAACTCCGGCTATAACCAGCCCGAAGCCGACAAAGAAAAGCGGGAACATGCGCGACAGCACCGCGAGGAAAGCCACGGCAAATCCGCACACGCAGAACACCAGCGTTAGCCTCTGACGGACGGCGACCGGCTTTCTCATCGCTTCGAGTCTGGCAAAAAGATCATTCTGCTCCATTTTCCCCTCCGAACAGATAGGCTTCGAGCTCCCGCGGAGAGCCGAAAACATATTCGGCACCCGCGGCACAAAGCACCTCGCGCGAGCGGTAGCCCCATGCGGCAGCCGCGAACGAAATGCCTGCGTTCCCGGCGGTGATCAAATCCGACGGGGAATCCCCGATATAGATCGTCTCTTCTTTCTCCAGGCCGAAGTACTCCATTGCCTCGAATATCATTACCGGAGACGGCTTGCGTGTATTACCGCCGTGCACTCCGACTGTATAACCGATAAGATTGCCAAAATACTTTTCGACAAGCGCTTTTGACGCTTCGTCAAACTTGTTCGACACGACTCCCGCAACACAGCCGGAGGCGGCAAGCCGCCCGAGAAGATGCACGATTCCCTCGTATGGGCGGGTGGTGTCGGTCATATGCTCAAGATAAAAACGGCGAAACTCGTCGGATGCCGCGGGAAAATCCGGTATCTCCGCGCCGGCGGGAACCGCACGGCGGATAAGCGGCTCGAACCCGTCGCCGATCATACCCATAATCTCCTCCTCGCTGCGGGGCGGGAAGGACAGTAACCCGAGCACGCGGTTGGTCGCCGAGGTAAGATCGCCCAGCGTATACAGCAGCGTGCCGTCGAGATCGAAAAGGACTCCCCGGTATCTCACTTATTCGTTTGCCTCGAGAAACTCGGTGATCTCGCGCACGGTCTTAAGTCCGGCTGCGGTTTCGTCCGGTATTACAATTCCGAGTTCTTCCTCGAACGCCATGAGCAGCTCGACCATATCAAGCGAATCCGCTCCGAGATCCTCAATAAGTGACGTATCGCAATCGATATCAGCCGCATCTATACGAAGCTGCTTAGCGATAATCTCTTTTACCTTGTCTATCATCATATCTGATACCCTCCGGGTTATTTTGTGTACGCACTTTATAATATAGCACAATTCGCCGGTTTGCAAGTCCCTTTGTGTTTTTTTTGAATTTTTTTCAAATGTTCGAATACTGTCGTTGACGAAAGCTGCCTTTAATGGTATAATATACTGATTATTATTGTGCAGTATACCTGTGCCCAACCGGTTCGGAGGAAGTATATGAGAATTCTCGGCATCGACCCCGGATTCGCAATAGTCGGCTACGGCGCCGTGGAGTGCGTCGAAGGCAGGTTTTCGCCGATATCGTACGGAGCTATAACCACTCCGGCACATACGCTTATCGAAAACCGTCTGAAAGAGATATACGACTGCATGACGGAGCTGATAAAGACGCACCGTCCCGATTGTATTGCGATAGAGGAGCTGTTCTTCAACACCAACCGGCGCACGGCGGTGGATGTCTGCCAGGCGCGGGGCGTAATACTGCTTTCCGCGGTCAACGCGGGAATAAACGTGTACGAATATACGCCGCTGCAGATAAAACAGGCGGTGGTCGGATACGGCAGAGCCGAAAAGCAGCAGGTACAGTACATGGTAAAGCTGCTGCTCGGGCTTGACAAAACGCCGCGTCCCGACGATGCGGCGGACGCTTTGGCTGCCGCAATCTGCCACGGAAGCTGTGCTTCACACAAAAACGGAGGGATTTGAAATGTTCAGATACATACGCGGCACGCTCGCAGAGCTGTATCCGGATTTCGCGGTTATCGACTGCGGAGGAGTCGGCTTCAGGCTCACGGTTTCCGGCACGACCTTCGCCGCACTTTCCCCGCTGTACGGAAGCGAAGCAAAGCTGTTTTCGTACATGGCCGTGCGAGAGGATGCAGCAGAGCTTTACGGATTCGCGGATGAGGACGAGCTGAGCGCGTTCAAGCGGCTCATAGCAGTTCCCGGAGTCGGTCCGAAGGCGGCGATGTCGGTGCTGTCTGCATTCACTCCCGGGGCGCTTGCCGCCGCGGTCGCGGCGTCCGATGCAAAAAGCATTACGCGTGCCAACGGAATAGGGCTTAAAACCGCGCAGAAGATAATTATCGAGCTTAAAGACCGTCTGGCATCGGAGCTTTCCGTGTCGCCCGCAGAGGACGGCTTTTCGGCGGCGGCTTCCGGAAGCGGCGGAGACGCTGTGGACGCGCTCGCCGTGCTCGGGTATTCAAGAACCGAGGCTGTGGAGGCCCTGCGCGGAATCAATCCTTCCCTGCCGCTCGAGGAGATAATCGGACAGGCTCTTAAAAAGCTTGCGAAAATATAAGGAGACGCATCAATGCCGATAAATCAATCCGACAATTTCCATACCGACGCCGTGCTTGACACCGGCGAACGTATAACCGGGCCGGACGCCGTGCCGGAGGACTTCGAGAGCGACAATTCGCTCCGCCCGAGGACGATGGAGGAATACGTCGGTCAGGAAACCGTAAAAAGCAACCTTGCGGTATTCATAAAGGCGGCAAAAGCGCGTGACGACACGCTGGACCATGTGCTGCTGCACGGCCCTCCCGGTCTGGGCAAAACCACACTGGCGGCAATTATCGCGGCGGAACTCGGCGTGAATATAAAGATAACCTCGGGTCCGGCAATCGAAAAGCCGGGCGATCTCGCGGCCATACTGACCACGCTCGGGAGGAAGGACATACTGTTTATCGACGAGATACACCGCCTGCCGCGAACGGTTGAGGAGGTGCTCTACCCGGCAATGGAAGACTTTGCGCTTGACCTCATGATGGGCAAAGGTCCTTCCGCACGTTCGATACGGATACCGCTCCAGCCGTTCACGCTTATCGGTGCGACTACGCGTGCGGGGCAGCTTACCGGTCCTCTGCGCGACAGATTCGGAATGCTGTTCCGTCTGGAACTGTACTCCGTCGAGGAACTTTCAAGGATAATCACCCGGTCGGCGGGCATACTCGGAACTCCGATAACCGAGGACGGCGCTGCGGAAATAGCAAAGCGTTCGCGCGGGACTCCGAGAATAGCAAACCGCTTTCTTAAGCGCGTGCGCGACTTCGCCGAGGTGTTCGGAAACGGCACCGTGGACCGCGCAATTTCCGACAGGGCGCTGAGCTCGCTCGACGTTGACGAGCTGGGGCTTGATTCGATAGACCGTCGTATGCTTACGGCGATAATAAAGCACTTCGGCGGCGGGCCGGTCGGTCTGGAAACACTGTCGGCGATGATCGGAGAAGAAGCGGTAACGCTTGAGGATGTATACGAGCCGTACCTTATGCAGCTCGGCTTCCTTAACAGAACACCGCGGGGAAGAACGGCGACAAAGGGCGCATACGAGCATCTCGGACTACGCTTCGGCGGCGACGAAGGACAGCAGATTATGACGGAGCTGCAGTAAATATGTTTATTTCTGACGGTTGGAAGGAATACAGGCTTATCGATGCCGAGGGCGGAGAGCGGCTGGAGTACTGGAACGGATATCTTCTCATTCGTCCCGACCCGCAGGTTATCTGGAACGGCGAAAAGAAATCGCCGCTGTGGAAAAAGGCGGACGGCATATACCGCCGCGAGGGCGGAGGGGGAAGCTGGATTAAGCGCGATATCCCCGAGCAATGGAATATCGGCTACAAGGGCATGACCTTTGAGCTGTCGCCGATGGGCTTCAAGCACACCGGACTGTTCCCGGAGCAGGCGGCAAACTGGGACTGGTTTATGCCGCTTATAGAAAATGCGGGGAGACCGATACGGCTGCTCAACCTGTTCGCGTATACCGGAGCGGCAAGTATTGCCGCGGCGAAGGCGGGCGCACATGTCTGCCACGTTGACGCCTCCAAAGGAATGGTGCAGCGAGCAAAAAAAAACGCCGAGCTTTCCGGCATAAGACCCGATTCGATAAGATATATTGTTGACGACTGCGAAAAATTTGTGGCGCGCGAAATACGGAGAGGCAGCCTATACGACGCAGTGATACTCGATCCGCCGTCCTACGGACGAGGACCGGGCGGCGAAAAATGGCTGCTCGAGCAATCGCTCGACAGGCTTATCGGCCTGATATCCGGGGTCCTTACCGAAAAGCCGTTGCTGGTTCTGCTGAACTCGTATACGACCGGGCTGTCCGCCTCGACCTGCGGATATATACTCGGAAGACATCTTTGCGGCAAATACGGAGGATCCGTTTCGAGCGACGAAATCGGAATACCGGTAGAATCAAGCGGAATGCCCCTTCCCTGCGGAGCGGCAAGCCGGTGGACAGAGAGGAACAAATGAATTTCATCAGTGCGGAAAACGTTAGGTATATATATGAAGGAAGCCTGACCGAAGCGGTGGCGGGCGTGTCGCTTTCCTTTGAAAAAGGGAGCTACACCGCGATTATCGGTCATAACGGCAGCGGAAAGTCAACTCTGGCGAAGCTGATCTGCGGAATATTCGTACCGACCTCCGGTACCGTTACCGTGGACGGACTCGATACCGCCGACGAAAACAACCTTGTCTTAATCCGCGAGAAGTGCGGAATGGTATTCCAGAATCCGGACAACCAGATCGTGTCGTCGGTTGTGGAGGAGGACGTGGCGTTTGCCCCGGAGAATCTCGGGGTCGAACCGTCTGAGATACGGCGGAGGGTTGACGACGCGCTTGCGGCGGTGGATATGAGCGAATATGCAAAGCATTCGACATACAAGCTGTCAGGCGGACAGAAGCAAAGGGTCGCCATTGCCGGAATACTCGCAATGCAGCCGGACTGCATAGTGTTCGACGAGGCGACGGCGATGCTCGACCCTGCGGGCAGACGCGAAATAACGGCGGCACTGCGCGAGCTCAACCGTCGCGGGATAACCGTGATAACAGTTACGCATCATATGAACGAGGCGGCGGACGCCGACCGTGTTATAGTTATGAACCGCGGAACGGTCGCAATGGACGGAACCCCCGGCGAGGTGTTCGCACGGGTAGACGAACTGCGCGAATTATCGCTTTCGGCGCCGCAGGTTACCGAGCTGCTGTACGATCTTGAGCTTCCGACCGCACTGCACACGATGCAGGCCGCGGATATTATTGAAAAGGAATCGGCAAAGAAATGTCACTGAAGCTTGAAAACGTAACCGTCGTGTACGGAGAAGGAACTCCGTTCCGAAAGACCGCGCTCGACGATATAAACATTGAGTTCCCGAGCGGAAAGATTATAGGGATTATCGGTCACACCGGAAGCGGAAAATCTACGCTTGCGCAGCTTCTTAACGGGCTTATGAAGCCGACCTCCGGACGGGTGCTGCTCGAGGGAAACGACATATGGGAGAATCCCAAAGAAATCGGTAAGGTAAGATTCAGGGTAGGACTTGTGTTCCAATACCCGGAGTATCAGCTTTTTGAAGAAACGGTAAAGGACGACATAGCGTTCGGGCCGAAGAACATGCATCTTACCGAAAGCGAGATAGCCGAGAGGGTAGCCGAAGCCGCGAAAATGTGCGGTCTCGATCAATCCGCGCTGGTAAGATCCCCCTTCGAGCTGTCCGGCGGACAGAAGCGGCGCGCCGCAATAGCGGGAGTTATGGCCATGAGGCCGGATTATCTCGTGCTCGACGAGCCGGCGGCCGGTCTCGACCCCGCGGGAAAGGAAGAAATACTATCAGGAATATCCGCATACCGCAGCGGAAACGGCGGAAGCGTTCTGCTTATTTCGCACAGCATGGAGGATATTGCCAAGTATTCGGATCTTATACTTGTCCTTAAGGAAGGAAAAATATATTCCTTCGGAACGGTGGAAGAAATATTCTCCGATATCGCATCGCTTTCAAGGTCGTCGCTCGACCTTCCGCAGATCACAAAGCTGTTTCACGAGCTGAAAAAGCGCGGAGTGACCGGACGGGACGACGTGTATACGCTTAAATTCGGAGAAAAACTACTGAGGGAAAAGGGTTTCTGATAAATGCTCAAGGATATAACACTCGGGCAGTATTTCCCGGGAAAATCACTGCTGCACAAGACCGATGCACGCGTTAAAATACTGGCGCTTATCGCCTATCTGGTGCTCGTACTGAGTGCGAAAAGCGCGGTTTCGTTTGCTTTCGTGCTGTCGGTGACGGCAATAATGATCGCAATATCCGGAATACCGCTTAAGACGGTACTCCGTGCTCTTCGTCCGCTGCTGTTCATTCTGATATTTACGGCGGTTATAAACGTATTCTTCGTTTCCGGAGAGACGGTGCTTTTTGAATGGAAGTTCATAAGAATATACCGCGAGGGTATCGAAAACGCTGTCAAAATGACGGTGCGTCTGATATGTCTGGTCGGGGGCACGAGCGTACTGCTTACCTACACCACCTCTCCGCTCGACCTTACCGACGGGCTGGAGCGACTGCTGAATCCTCTGAAGTATATAAAGGTTCCCGTGCACGACTTCGCAATGATGATGTCGATTGCCCTGAGATTCATTCCAACGCTTATAGAAGAAACCGATAAAATCATCTCCGCACAGAAGGCGCGCGGCGCCGATTTCGAATCCGGCAATCTGTTTGCCAGAGCAAAGGCTCTCATTCCCGTGCTCGTACCGCTGTTCGTATCCGCTTACCGTCGTGCATACGAGCTTGCCGAGGCAATGGAATGCCGCTGTTACCGCAGCGGAGAGGGCAAAACACGAATGAAGATAATTAAAACTCGTCCTGCGGACTATGTCTTTCTTGCCGTATGCATAGTCTGCTGCGTCGGAGCGATATTGCTCAACCGAGTGGTGATACCGCTGTGAACTACGCGGTATTTCTAAGCTTTGACGGAACCGCCTACTGCGGCTGGCAGGTACAGAAGAACGGTATAAGCATTCAGCAAACCGTACAGGACGCGGCGGAAAAGGTATTCGGCCTGCGCCCCGACGTAACCGGCTGTTCCCGCACTGATTCCGGAGTACATGCACGGGAATATCTGTGCGTGATAAAAGGCGTACCCGAGATACCCGCCGAAGCGATTCCGCTGGCGCTGGGCAGCGTGCTTCCTCCGGACATTGCGGCGACGTCCGCAGCTCCGGTGCCGGACAGCTTTCATCCGCGATACGATTGCCGCGCCAAGGAATATGAATATGTTATATGGAATTCAAAGATCAAAAACGTATTCGACAGCCGCGCATGGCACTGTCCGAAACCGCTTGACGAAACAAAAATGGCTTCGCTTGCCCGGGCATTTACGGGAAAACACGATTTTTCATCTTATATGGCGGCGCACGGAAAAATAAAGGATACGGTGCGTGAGATAAAGTACTTTAACGTGACCCGAAGGGGCGAATACGTTATCCTTAACGTCGCGGCAGACGGTTTTCTGTACAACATGGTAAGGATAATGGTGGGAACTCTGGTACATGCCGCATACGGACGGACCGGGCTTAGCATCGAGAGAATAACCGAAGCACGAGACCGGTCGCTTGCCGGCCCGACCGCTCCCGCAAAGGGGCTGTTCCTTAACCGACTTTTCTACGATGAGGAATTGAAATGAGCGCGTTTTCCATTTTCGGAAACAAAAAAAAGCGTGGTGCTTCGCGCACCCCGACAGCCGAAGCGTACTACGAACGTCTTGCGCGGCGCGCAAAAGTCGGAATGTTCAGTGTAATAATACTGCTGGTCACCTTCTGTCTCGCAGGATATACGTTCTATCCGGACGAGCTGACGGTGGAGAACTTCAGGTACCTGCTCAAGTTCATATCGGTGGAACAGACCGAAACCGCCGACATCGGGTCGGTTATCAGCTTCGACACCGACGCGAGCAACCGCTATGCGATAGTACGGGGCGACATTGCGATACTGAGCAAGACAGCGCTGACGGTGTTTGACACCTCCGGACAGCGGCTTCAGAAGGTGACGGTAAAAAGCGACTGCCCGCTGTTGATTACCGCCGGAAAGAACATGCTGGTCTGCGATCTCGGCGGCACGAAAATAAGCGTATACAATTCGTTTTCAAAGGTATACACAGAGGATTTTGGTTATCCTATACTCGGCGTAACTGCGGCGGACAACGGCACCTATGCGGTGCTTTCAAGCGCGAAGAATTACCGCAGTGCCATATTCGTATACGATTCCAATTACCGGCAGATATTCGCGCACTATTATTCGTCCGACTACGCCACGGCCGCTGTTCTTAACGGCGACGGCAACAGGCTTCTGGCGCTTTCGCACGTGACCGACGGCGGCGAATATGTGGGCACCATGGCCCTTTACGACACGCGCGCGGAAGAACCGATAGTAAGCTACAGCTACCCGGACGAGCTTCCGCTGAGCTGCTCCTTTGCTCCGGACGGCGGTTACGCTCTGCTGACCGACAAGGCACTGCGATTCTATTCCGCAGATAATCAACTGCTCGGCAATGCCGCGACCGACACCGCCAGACTCCTCGGCTGTGTTTACGGCGAGAGCTACGCCGCGCTGACCTATTCGACCGACGGGCTTGCGGAAGCAAAGCAGCTTGTCGTATACGACCGCCTCGGGAACGCGGTATGCGTACAGACGCTTAAAAGCGCTCCGGACGACATAATTATTAACGACGGGAAGCTGTACGTGCTCACGCTGGGAACGCTTACGGTGACCGATCTCGAAGGCAAGGCCGATACGATTTCGGCCGATGTGGACGGCGACAGCCGAGATATAATACTATACGACGGACGACTGCTCGTATTTACGAATTCCTCCGTGACGGTATACGCCGCGGATACGCTGAGCAAAATCGAAATGGAGGAACCCGAAACCGAATCATCGGAGGTAGATGAATGAACATCGCGCTGGATTTAATCATTGTCGCAATAATCGCATTCAACATCGTATACGCCGTAAAAAAGGGATTCGTTAAAATCGTTCTAAGATCCCTTACGGTCGTAGTATCGCTTATACTCGCGTTTATGCTGGTGGCGCCGGTACGCAGCGCGCTTTCTGCCACCGAATACAGCACAAAGGCGGAAGCCGCAATACGAGACGGAGTTATCTCTCTGCTCGACGGTATAGCTTCGGACGGGCGGGACGACGCGGTATCCGCAGATGAACAGCCGGAGGAGGACGTTTCCGCGGCGGACGACGGATCGGGTGCCGGAATGCAGAGCGTTATTTCTCTGCTCGGCTACGCCGGAATCGATACCGGGGAGCTGCAGGCTGATATGTCCGAATGGATCGATACAAAATCCGAACAGCTTAAGGTTAAGCTCGCCGACGGAATAACACCGGGCATACACAAGGCACTGCTTACAGCCGTCAGTTTTACGGCAATATTCGCTGCAGCCCTTATAGTTATGAATATTCTCGCATGGCTGCTGGGCAAGGCCGTGAAGCTGCCGGTGCTCAAGCAGGCGGATAAACTGCTCGGTCTTATAGTCGGAGCCGTGCTCGCACTTGCTGAGGTGTACCTGTTCGTTGCACTTGTAAAACTGCTGCTGCCGTACGGAGCGGCGCTCGGAGGCATTATGTCCGACGTATCGGTGAAAGACACCTTCCTGTTCAGGTTCTTTTACTCTACAGATCTGTTCAGGCTGATATTCTGATATAATTCCGGGGGAAGTACAAAAATGACCAAGAAAAACATACCGAACATACTGTCGATAATTCGGCTTATTATGATACCGGCATTCGTTGCGGTATTTTTCAGCGAGGATGCCCCGAGATACAGATCGATGCTGATATTTCTCGCGGCGGAATTGACCGACGTAGCGGACGGGTATTTGGCAAGAAGGTTCGGGTGGATAACCGAAATCGGGAAAATACTCGATCCGATGGCGGATAAACTGATGCAGGCGGCGGCGATGGTATCGCTTGCAATCGAAAACGATTTCTTTATATGGATAGCTACGCTGTTCTTCGCAAAAGAACTGGTAATGGTTAGCGGAGCTCTCGTTCTTATGAAAAAGCAGAAGAAGGTTACCGCGTCCAGTTGGTTCGGCAAGATGGCCACCGTAATATTCGCCGCCGTAACGCTGGTATTCATAATGTATCCCGATAATTTCGCACTTGACGTCATACTGACTGCCATTCTCGGCGGCGCACTGATATTCGCGCTGCTTATGTATTACTTTACGGTATTCCGTAAATTCGAAAAGCAAAACAAGGAGTAAAACAATGGTTCTTAAGCTGTGTTCGCGCTGCAAAAAGCGCGTTGCCGTAATCTATATGCAAAGGGTCGAAAACGGGCAGACCGTCAACGAGGGTTTGTGCCTTAAGTGTGCCCGCGAGCTTGGTCTTAAGCCTGTGGACGACATACTCGAGCGCATGGGAATAACTCCCGAGGAGTTTGACGCGATGTCCGACGAAATATCCGGAATGATCCCGACCGAAAACGCCGACAGCGCCGACGAGGGGCGCGCCCCGGCGATAAATCTCGGGCCGCTGCTTCCCTCGCAGGACGGCGATACGCCTCTGGATCTGCCGCGCCAGGCGCAGCAGCAGAAAAAGCAGGCTCCGGGCCCTAAGGGAAAACAGCGCAAATTCATGGGACAGTACTGTATAGACCTTACCGCAAAGGCGCGGGAAGGCAAGCTGGACAGGGTTGTCGGACGCGATAAAGAACTGGAGCGCGTAATGCAGATACTCTCCCGCCGGCAGAAAAACAATCCCTGCCTTATAGGCGAGCCGGGAGTAGGCAAAACCGCGGTAGCCGAAGCGCTGGCGGCAAGAATTGCCGAAGGCAACGTCCCGTACAAGCTGAAGGATAAGGAGATAATGCTGGTCGACATGACCGCGGTCGTGGCCGGCACGCAGTTCCGCGGACAGTTCGAAAGCCGTATGAAGGGGCTTATCGACGAAGTCAAGGCGGACGGGAACATCATTCTCGTTATTGACGAGGTGCATTCGATAGTAGGCGCGGGCGACGCGGAGGGCGGCATGAACGCCGCAAATATCCTTAAGCCGGCACTGTCAAGGGGCGACATACAGCTCATCGGCGCAACCACGCTGACCGAATACCGTAAATATATTGAAAAAGACGCCGCTCTTGAGCGCCGGTTCCAGCCGGTAATGATAAATGAACCCTCGATAGAGGACAGCGTAAAAATACTCGAGGGAATAAAAGGCTATTACGAAAAATACCACGGAATAAAAATATCCGACGATATGTGCCGCAGAATGGTCACTCTTTCCGAACGGTATATAACCGACAGATACCTTCCCGACAAGGCGATAGACCTTATGGACGAGGCGAGCGCAAACATGGCAATGCACTCCCCCGTAATCAACGAGCTTAACACGGTGACCGCACAGATCGCCGCTCTTACCGAGCAGCAGGAGGCGATAGAAGCTAAGGAGACCAAGGAGGACACCGACTTCGCGGAGATAGCGCGTATACGCACCGAGCTTATTCAGAAAAACGATCTGTTCGACAAGCTTTCCGCCGAGCGCGACGGCTTGTACCTTACCGAGCAGGATCTCGCAAAAGTTATTGAGATCTGGACCGGAATACCCGCCTCCAACATCAGCGAAAACGAATTCGGAAGAATACAGAACATGGAGAGCGAGATAAAAAAGCGTATTGTCGGTCAGGACGAAGCCGTTACAAAGGTATCCAAGGCAATACGCAGATCGCGCGCCGGTATATCGTACAAAAAGAAGCCCGTGTCGTTCATTTTCGCCGGTTCGACCGGCGTGGGCAAAACCGAGCTGGTGAAGGTTCTGGCTTCGTATCTGTTTGATTCTCCCGAATCGCTCATACGTCTCGACATGTCCGAGTATATGGAGAAGTATTCCGTTTCACGGATAATCGGTTCGCCTCCCGGATACGTCGGCTACGACGACGCGGGTCAGTTAACCGAAAAAATACGCCGCAAGCCATATTCGGTGGTGCTGTTTGACGAAATCGAAAAGGCTCATCCGGACGTGCTCAACATTCTGCTTCAGATACTCGACGACGGGCGGATAACCGATTCACACGGCAAAACCGTGAATTTCGAAAACACCGTAATCGTTATGACTACGAACGCCGGAAGCACGGATATTTCCGCTTCGGCTGGCTTTACCTCGACCGCCCGCTCCTCGGACGAAGAGAGGGTGCGCAAAGCGCTCGAAGGATTCCTAAGACCGGAATTCATAAACCGCGTTGACGACATAGTTGTGTTCAACCGTCTTACGAAGGAAAACTTCGGGGATATATGCAGAATAATGCTCGGCGATCTGAAGCAGATACTCGCCGAAAAGAATCTGCGTCTCGAATGGGACGACGCCGCGGTGAACGCTCTTGTGGAAAAGGGTTATTCCGACAAGTACGGAGCCCGCAACCTGCGCCGTCTCATCCAAACCGAGATAGAAGACCCGCTTGCCGCGCGCATGATTGAAAACTACGAATCACCTCTGAAGGCTGCTTCAATATCCGCCGACTCAAACGGACTCACGATAACCGTTATCTGACCGAAAAGGAGCAAAAATCACCTTGCCCGACTATTCCGATCGTATCAGAACGATCTCTTCGGATTCAAAAAAACAATCGACCGGTGAATTTTCGCCGGAATCGATGGGCATAGACGAGCTCGCGCAGGCACTCGGAAGCAGCATCCCGGAAGGACTGAGTGAGCGTGATGCGGCGCGCATACGCCGCGAAAAGGGACCCAACACCATCTACGACGAGATGAAAATCGGGTTTACAACCAGTTTCAAGAATCAGCTCAAGGGGCTGATGGGGTTGTTTCTCGCTGTTTCGGCTTTCGTAATGTACGTGTTCGAGCCCGACAGAATCGAGCTTGCGGTGCTCGGCAGTGCGGTTATAGCGATAATGCTTGTTAACGCCGTACTGGAATCCGCGGCGTCGCATTCGCTGGACAGAATACGAAGCTATTCGTCGATACGTGCGACCGTCACCCGCGGAGGACGCCGGTTCGTAATTGACAGCCGCGGACTGGTGCCCGGGGACATAATAACGCTGAGTGCCGGAAACATTGTGCCGGCGGACGCACGTATTATCTCGTCCTCACACCTTTCGGTACTCGAAACCACGGTCAGCGGAAAGAACGAGGCGGTGTTCAAAACCTCCGAGCCCGAATATAACCGGCCTGATATGCTGTGTCATCTGAATATGGTATATGCAGGAACCGTGGTGACCGGAGGCAGCGGAGTCGCAATCGTATGTGTCACGGGCAAAGAGGTCCTCACACGTAAGGTCAACACCCGCCGAAGTCAGGATTACACTCCCGGACTGCTTAAGTACGTTGGGGCTGCCGGAACCTTCTTTTCGTTTGCATCGGTGGCTATCTGCTTTCTTCTGCTGGCAATAGGAGTAATTGCCGGATATGACGTTACCGATGTGTTTATTGTGTCCCTGTCGCTCGGATACATATCGATGTTCGACAGTTGCCGTGCGCTCACCTTCGTTTCGTTGGGATTCGGCGCCAAGAAGATGCTGAACAACAATGCGGTTATCGGTAACCTTAACAGTATCGGCAAGCTCGGCGACGTAGACTCGATAATGTGCTCGCGCGCGCAGGCATTCCCGCCGCGGAAAATGTTCGTGACAGAGCTTTTCGCGGACGGAAAGGTCTGCGACATACGGGATGCCGAAAGCGACAACTGCAAAAAGCTGCTCACCTATGCGCTGATCTGTTCCGACGTCCGTAAAAACGCCGACGAGAGCGGTAACCGTCAGGGCAGACACCGCTATACCGGCAGACTGCCCGACATTGCCATTGCCGACGCCTGCGACTATATGCTTATAGATACCGAGAATCTTGAAAACAAGGTTATGCGAGTGGACGCCGAGGTATCCGCAAACGGTACCGTTACCCGCACTCTGGCGCTGATAAACGGCAAGCTGTTTATAATAGTGCGCGGAACACCGGAGGCAATGATATCGCGCTGCGTGGGCTACCGGAAAAACGGAGCGGTATACCGTATGAACGACGACGCAGTTGCGAAAATGCGCGAAGCCGCCTCCGAAATGGAGAAAAAGGCGGAAACGGTTATTGCGGTAGCCGCGGGACGCACCGACGCGGACACGCTTAACGATTATTCGGTAGAGGACAAGCTGGTGCTGGTCGGGTTTATCGGTCTGGGGTCTGCGTTTCGTGTGGACCCTGCGGCGGCAGTTTATAAATGCCGCAGAGCGGGAATCGAAACGGTACTCCGCACCGACGATTCCTATTATCCGGCAATAGAACTTGCCAGAGAATCGGGTATTATAACCGACGAATTTCAAGCGGTATCGGCAGAGGATATACGATCAACCGATAAGGGTCTGTATATCGCAAATCAACCGTCGTACAAGCTGTTTATAGGCATAAGCGACGGACAATGGCGCGATGTACTGCAATACCGGCACGAAAACAAAAAGTTTGTTGCGGTAACCGCCGGAAGCATGGACGATCTCCCGATTATGCAGGAGGCGGATGTTTCCTTCGTAACCGAAACGGACGTTCCCGACACGCTGAAAAGAGCGAGCGACGTTATTATGCTCGAGGGCGGCTTTCACGTTATAACCTATGCCATATCCGCAGCCAAAACAATAGCGGCGCGTATACACGCGGTTACCGAATATCTTACCGTCGCATTTACATCGGCACTGTTCGCAACCGCGGTTTCGCTGATAATCGGCAAAGGACTTCCGCTAAGGCTTCAGGAGCTGATATTCGGCGGTGTGATATTCAACTTTCTTATCGCGCTGTCGCTTACCTTCGCCGGCACCGACCGTCACATACTGTCGGAAAAGCTTAAAAAATACAAAACAAAACCCGCTCTGTCGGATTTCGTTTACCCCGTTTTGTATTCACTCGGCGCCGCGGCGGTGATTATCGCCGTGTCGGTGTTCGCGGGGAACACCTCGGCACTGTTGGCTTTTACACTGTTGCTTATCCTTTACGCATATACGAACATATCGCGTAAGACAATATTCTCGCACACGCCGCTCGGAGCGGGAAAGCTTACTGCCGTTACCGCAGTTATTGCCGCCGCATGCGGAGTGCTGATATACGTTCCGCAGTGCGCGGTGCTGTTCGGATACGCTCCGCCCGACACAACGCAGTATGCGATAATGTTCGGAAGCGTGGCGGGATATTACACGCTTGTGCAGGTCGCAAAGTTTATACGGTCCTGTGTTCTTAAAAAACGCTCCTCTCCCAGGTTCGTTCTTGAAACAGATGGCGCGGATTAAAACGATACCAATAAAAGGTAATAAATATAATACAGTCAGGAGGAAACCGTAAATGGAAAAGATCACCAAAGACTCTGTTATCGGCGAAGTGCTGGATGCCGACCAGAGCAAAGCGAGATTCTTTATCGAGATAGGCATGCATTGTCTCGGCTGCCCGCATTCCCGCGGAGAGACGATAGAGCAGGCATGCAGAGTACACGGCGCGGATCTCGACGCATTGCTTGAAAAATTAAACGGATAACGAAAGGATGACTAAAATGGCAAAGGAAAAGAAAAAGGGCTTCTTCGCGGAATTCCGCGAATTCATCGCAAAGGGCAACATTATCGACATGGCAGTCGGCGTCGTTATCGGCGCCGCGTTCAAGGCTATCGTATCTTCACTGGTTGCGGACATAATCATGCCGGCGGTCGGAAAGCTGACCGGTAACGTGGACATATCGTCTCTCAAGGCGGTCCTTACCCCCGCCGTTATCGACGAGAACGGCGCGGTTACTGTCGAGGAAGTGGCTATCCGCTACGGACAGTTCATTCAGTACGTTATCGATTTCCTTATTATAGCGTTCTGTATGTTCATAGTTGTTAAGGTTGCAATGAGCTTCCACAAAATAATGGAGCTTCGCAAGAAGACCGAGGAAGAAGCCGAGGCACAGCCGGAGGAACCGAAGGAGCCGACCACCGAGGAAAAGACTCTTGCCGCACTGGAAGAGATTCGCGATTACCTTAAAGAAAACAAATGAGGTACATAATTGGCGTTGACGGCGGAGGAACAAAAACCTCCGCCGCGCTCGCCGACGAAAGCGGGCGGATTATCAGGGTGAATACCATGCCCGGCTGCAACCCTAATGATCTTGGGTTCGTCGAAGCGAAAAACAGGCTGTTTTCAGCCATACAGTCGCTCGGAGCGAAAAAAAGCGAAATCTCCGCAGTATTCTGCGGTGTTGCCGGGATAACGGCTTCGGATCACCGCGGAAGAATGCGCGAACTGCTCGAATCAGAATATCCGGACGCCGTTACCGACGCCGATCACGACGGGATTAACGCCATATACGCCGCCTTTCCGGATAATGACGGTGCGGCGGTTATCTGCGGAACAGGCAGTTCCTGCTTTCTGAAAAAAGGAAACGATATTTACCGGATCGGCGGATACGGCAAGTTTGACTGTGCCGGAAACGGATACGAGATCGGCAAATCCGCAATAGCACACGCTCTGCGCTGTATTGACGGGCGCGACCGCCGCGGATATCTGTGCGAAAGGATATGCGGGATTATCGGCGGAGACCCGCTGTCCGCGCTTGCCGACCTTATAAAGGCGGACAAGCGACACATTGCATCGTTTGCCCCGGCTGTATTCGACGCATATGAACACGGCGACGAATATGCAGTATCGATTCTCAACACCCATCTGGGCCATGTCGCCGGGCTTATAATACGCGCCGCCGGGATATACGGCGGCAGTCTAACCGCCTCGCTGACAGGCGGTATTGCCGTACAGCCGGTATCTCAGAAGATACTCAGGTCAATGATGCCTGACACCGTAACGCTTACGGTTACAAAGTCGGAGCCCGTATGCGGCGCCGTTGCGAAGGCGAAAAGCTTATTGACAGAAATCAAAAAATGATGTATATTATCTAAACACTACTCAACGGAGGAAGAGGCTAATGGATCAGACAGAGCTGGAGGAGCTGCAAACGCTGCGGCATTCCGCCTCGCACATACTCGCTCAGGCGGTCAAAAGGCTTTACCCGAATACAAAGCTGGCGATAGGGCCGGCGATCGATACCGGGTTTTACTATGATTTCGATACGGACCGTGCCTTCACGACAGAGGATCTCGATACGATAGAAGCCGAGATGAACAGAATCATTAAGGAAAACCTGCGTATAGAGAGGTTCGAGCTTCCGCGCACCGAGGCGAAGGAGCTTATGAAGGACGAGCCTTACAAGCTCGAGCTGATCGACGGTCTTCCTGATGACGCGATTATTTCCTTCTACCGTCAGGGCGAATTCACCGATCTTTGCGCCGGTCCTCACGTCTCATATACGAAAAAAGTAAAGGCCGTCAAGCTGCTTTCAGTCACCGGCGCTTACTGGCGCGGAGATTCGAACAACAAGATGCTTCAGCGCATTTACGGCACCGCTTTCAAGACGAAAGAAGAACTCGAATCCTACCTTAATATGCTTGAGGAAGCAAAAAAGAGAGATCACCGCAAGCTCGGCAAGGAGCTCGGGCTGTTCATGCTCACCGACGAGGGACCCGGGTTCCCGTTCTTCCTCCCCAACGGCATGGTCGTTAAGAATCAGCTTATCGACTACTGGCGCGAGATACACAAGAGATACGGCTATGTCGAGATCTCTACCCCGATGATACTCAACCGGCGCCTGTGGGAGAGGAGCGGTCACTGGGGCCACTACAAGCAGAACATGTACACGACAAAGATAGACGGCGAAGACTACGCAATAAAGCCTATGAACTGCCCCGGCGGCATGCTGGTCTACGCGAGCGAACCGCGTTCATACCGCGATCTGCCGCTCAGAGTGGGCGAGCTCGGGCTTGTGCACCGTCACGAGCTGTCCGGTGCGCTGCACGGTCTGTTCCGCGTTCGCTGCTTCACCCAGGATGACGCGCACATATTCATGACCCGTGAACAGATGAAGGGCGAAATAGAGAACGTAGTGAAGCTGTTCGACGAGGTTTATTCGCTGTTCGGACTCAAATACCAGATAGAGCTTTCCACCATGCCCGAGGATCACATGGGCGACGAAAAGGACTGGGAGTTCGCTCAGGAGACCCTTAAGAGCGCAATAACCGAAATGGGCAAGCAGTATATCATAAACGAGGGCGACGGCGCGTTCTACGGTCCGAAGCTTGACTTCCATCTTGAGGACTGTATCGGAAGAACCTGGCAGTGCGGCACCATTCAGCTCGACTTCCAGCTTCCCGAACGGTTCGAGCTGGAATACACCGGCGCCGATGACGAAAAGCACCGTCCCGTTATGATACACAGAGTCGTGTTCGGATCTATAGAACGTTTTATCGGCGTTATAACCGAGCATTTTGCAGGGGCGTTCCCGGTATGGCTCGCTCCGCTTCAGGTTGCGGTGCTTCCCATAACCGACCGTGCAGCCGACTACGCGCAGTCGATAGTCGATTCGCTCACCGCCGCAGGCGTCAGAGCAAAGGGAGACTACCGCAAGGAAAAGGTCAACTACAAGATACGCGAGCATCAGTTACAGAAGGTGCCGTATATGCTGGTTGTCGGTGACCGCGAGGTCGCAGAGGGAACCGTATCCGTCCGCACACGCACCGGAAACGGCGGCGGAGTTATGAAAACCGACGAGTTCACCGCACTGATAACCGACGAGATAAAGACCCGCGCACACAACGTATAAAAAATATCCGTATAACGGTAATCCTCCGTACGGCTTATGAACCGTACGGAGGATTTGTTTTACACGGATATTAATACCTTGTCCGGAAGCGTATTACTTGAGGTTACCGATAGTACCGGTTGTTATAAGATTCTCGAAGTTCCAGACTATCAGCACGCGGTCGGCTGAATACTCCGCGGCGTAGGCTGTTAAATCGGTCATGCGGCCGGCCAGGTTTACAATTACCAGATCAAAGTGCTGTGCGAGGAAAGGTACGAGCGAATCTGCAAACGAATCCTTGGCGACAAGCAGGGTTTCACGCGGCTCCCCGCCGCTTTTTTTAACGGTGGTTACCGAATGAGTTCCGTCTATAAACACCGAATACTTATCCTTTTCGGAAAGCCAATCCGTATTGTAAAAGCCCGAAAAGCTTCCGTCGCCGGTATTTGTGGTGAATTCGTCTTCGTTTCCGAAATACCAGAGCTCAATAGTATCGCCGGGCACGAACCGAAACCCGCTCTTCGACCAGGAGGTGCCGTAAAAGCCGGAGGCGGACGAAACGGTAAAATCTTCTTTTGGTATTACTGAATCTCCCATTCCGATATGCTCCATAATCCCGCAATAGGCATAATAGGCGCCGAGAGTTGTCCAGTGATGATCGGTGCGGTACATAACGTACTCTCCCGAATCGTATTTATCTTTAAGCATATCGTATACCGGAACGAATATTTCCTCGGACAGGACTGCGGTTTCGGCCATCAGGTTTTCGCTCACCGTCGAGGGATACATAAACGATTCCGACGCCACGTCCACCGTGCGGGGCGGGAGCACGGCGTATACGGGTATATCGCTTGACAAGGCGTAGTCGTTAAGTATCGCGAGCTGCTTCCGCACGGTTTCGGCATAGTAGCGATCCATATCCGGAGTGCTTAGCAGCCGCGATTGATACACGGTAAAATCCCGCACGGCAAGGGTTGAGTCCGCGCCCAGCATTACGCCGTTATTCTCGCCCTTGCAAAGAGCCAGCTCGAAAGCCGCTTTAATGCCGACAAACATATCGCGAAGCGGAAACTGATCGGCAAAATACGTATTTATATCCGAAGAAAAGCTGCCGTCAAGCACGGAACCGATGTCTGCCTGCGGGAAGGTCTGAAGGTCCCGGTTCTCGTTATCGGAATGGGTACGGTCCGGCAGTATTACGAACGCCGCGGAGAGCCCGAAAAGAACTGCGAGAAACAGTGCGACGGTAGCTATGTCTGTACGTCTGTTCGGCTTCATACCTTCTCCTTTCAGAAAATGTAGTACAGGAACGGGCTGAAGGTGCTGTCAACGAGATACGAAACGCACAGCACGAACGCGCCGGATACAAACACCGGCGAAAGGTATTCGACGGCGCGGAAACGGTTTACAAGGTATTCATATGCACGGCGCGGATACGGAGTGCTTCCCGCAACGCATACGGCAAGCAATACGAGATTCCGCAGCACATCGTAGCTTACGGTAGAGACGGTAAACGGTATTCCTCCGGCGCCGAACATAGAAACGAAAACGCTCCAGCCCGCGGAGATGTCCGTATAGAAGAAGATAAGCCATCCGAAGGCGATCGCAAGCAGCGCGTATAAACGGGATACGGCGCGCGGAGCCCTTTCGAGCGCTCGGAACAAAAACGCCTTTTCGATAATCAGCAGAACGCAGAAGTAAGCTCCCCAAAGCAGAAAATTCCAGCTCGCGCCGTGCCAGAAGCCTGTGAGAAGCCATACGACAGCGATATTCCGGTACTGCGCGGCGGTACCGCGGCGATTGCCGCCGAGCGGAATATACACATATTCGCGGAACCAGGTGGAAAGCGATATATGCCAGCGGCGCCAGAAATCGGTAATACTGACCGCCATATACGGATAATTGAAATTTTCGAGAAACTCAAACCCGAACATACGTCCGAGACCTATCGCCATATCCGAATAGCCCGAGAAATCGAAGTATATCTGGAAGGTAAAGCATATAACGATCATCCAGGCGCCGACCACCGTGGGCTCTATGCCGTGGAGATTCTCGAAATATCCTCCGAGTGCGGCAATCGAATCCGCAATAAGCACCTTCTTAACAAGCCCGACGCAAAAACGGCGTACACCTGAGGCGAATTTGGGTACGGTGTGGGTGCGGCAGGCGAGCTGATCGTCGACGTCGCGGTAGCGGACAATCGGTCCGGCTATAAGCTGCGGGAAAAGAGTAACATAGGTCCCGAATGCGACTATACGCTTTTGCACGGCGGTATCGCCGCGGTACAGATCGATAGTATAGGACATTATCTGGAAGGTATAGAACGATATTCCCACCGGGAGCTTAAGGCCCTCTATCGGCTTAAGCGACGACAAAAACGGTATTAACGCGAGATTTTCGATAAAAAAATTAAAATATTTGAAGAACAACAGGAAGGACAGGCTTACGCATACCGACGCGATCATAAAGCCCTTTGAACGACGGGGAGCCGAAACGCGGTATTTTTCTATAAAAAAACCGAACACATACGCCGAAACCACCGAAACGAGCATAACGACTATGTAAAGCGGCTCGCCCCACCCGTAAAAAAGCAGTGAAACCGCGAAAAGCACGGCGTTCCGTGCTTTAAGTGGTGCTGTATAGTACACGGCGAGCGACGCCGCAAGATAAGCGAATATAAAGATGAGAGACGAAAAAACCAATTCCGTACACCCTGTCCCTTCGTTTACTTTTCCTCCAGATTGCGCAGATCGTCGGTGTTTTCGTCGCGACGCTTTATGCTTCCGACAACCTTTACCTCGTCTTTTGTAAACACCTTCACCGGCGCGTTCTGATCTCCGTTCATTCTAACCTTTATCTTACCGCTTAGGAAGCTGCTTTCGGTAATAATCCCCCTGCCCGCCGGCGTTTCGACTATCGAATCCACCTTGGGAAAATCGGCGTATTCGCGCTCGTATACCTCGTGCTCGAACCGCAGACAGCACATAAGTCTGCCGCATGAGCCGGAAATCTTGGCGCTGGACAGCGAAAGATTCTGTTCCTTTGCCATTTTTATAGATACCTGTGCAAAATCCGGAAGGAATTCCTTGCAGCAGAAGGGTCTGCCGCATACCCCGATTCCTCCGATAAGCTTTGCCTCGTCCCGCACGCCGATCTGCCGAAGCTCAATACGGGTGCGGAACACGCCCGCCAGATCCTTAACAAGCTCGCGGAAATCGACTCTTCCGTCGGCGGTAAAATAGAATATCAGCTTGGAATTATCGAAGGTATATTCAACATCAACGAGCTGCATTACCAGCCCGTTCTTTTCGGCCTTCTCGGCAAATACCTTTTTTGCGCGTTCCTCCAGCATGCGGTTGGCTGCATAACGTCCGTCGTCATCGGGCGTGGCGCGGCGCACCACCGGCTTGAGCGGCGGTACGATCTCGCTCTGCTTTACCATTCGGTTGCCGAGCGCGCAGACGCCGTATTCACAGCCTCGTGCAGTCTCGACTATTGCATGGTCGCCTTTTGCAAAAGAAATGCCGCCGGGTGAAAAGTAATATATCTTCCCGTCCTCGCGGAATTTTATACCGACTATCTCTACCTCGGGCTCCGCGGCCGGGATCTGTTGATTCTGCTGATCCGGAGCCGTGTTTTTATTATCTGTTCTGTCCATACTGTTTCCTTTCGGCCAAAAGCCTTACGATCATATCGCTCATCACGGCGTTATAGTTACCGTTATCGGTTATTGCGGCGTAAGCGTCCTGAATAATACGTATTGCCGCGGACGCAGACCTTAGGGTAACGGCGCGGGAATACCCGGCGGCCTCCTGAACAGACAGAACGGTGCAATGGTTGTATCCGCATTTTACCCGCATTATATCGGTAAACGCATCGCACAGCAGCAGCAGAAAAAGCTGATTCGAATCTCTCTTCTGCCTGCCGCCCATCACCGAAACATACAGCGCGTATCTGTCTGCGGCACCGAAATACCCTCTCATAAAATCGTATGCGCGCTTCATCTCGGCAATTCCGTCCTTGCCTAAAAGCTCCTCCGCCTCACCGATACTTCTGCCGCACAGTCGTGCCGCCTCGGCAAGCTGCTCGCGGCTGCGGCGGGGATACCGCGCAGTCAGTTCGGCGAGTATCTCATCTTCGTCCATGCCGGATATTGTTATGGTGCGGCAACGTGACACTACCGTCGGAAGAAGCATGTCACGGCGCTCCGCCAGCAGAAAAAACACGACCGGATCGGGAGGCTCCTCGAATATCTTAAGCATCGCATTCTGAGCCGCCGCGTTCATTTTATCGGCGTTCTCGATAATATATACCTTTCGGTCGCCGTCGTTCGGTGAAATAACCGAATCACGGATCATCCTGCGTGCATCGGATACCGTTACGGAGTTCTGACCACCGTAAAAATATACGTCCGGATGTGCCCTTGAAAGGATCTTGCGGCACTGGGCGCACACCCCGCAGGGAGCGGAAGCTGAGGTGCAGAAGATAAGCTGTGCGGCATAAAGTGCAAAATCCATTTTGCCGACCCCCCGGGCACCTTCTATAATATACGCGTGCGTTACCTTTCCCTCACGGCAGGAAGCCGCAAATGATTCTTTTACCGCACGGTTTAGCACCACCCGGGACACACCTCTTTCCGAAATCGACCGGATTATAACCGATACTTCCTGAAGTATACCACATTTTTCTATGTTTGAAAAGGGTTTTGCAAAAAAAGAAAGACCGCTTGTACGGTCTTTCTTATACGTTATACCGGGAAAACGCCGTTATTCGTTAACGATTTCGGCCTCGGGTGCGTTTCTGCCGACGCTGGCAATTCCGTTAAGGCAACTGGCCTTTGCCTTGTAGCCCTCGGAAACGGCAATAATCTCACCGTTTCTCGCCTTAAGACGGAAGCGGAACTCGCCGGCTTTGTCGGTATACATTTCGTACTTGGGGTTCTTGAGCTGTTCCGGCTCGCTTACGGTCTGATCCTCAACCGGTGCATTTGCGTTTGCTTTCAGGCTCTCGATTCCGCCGAGACATCCGGACTCTGACTTGTAGGTCTCCGATACGGCAATAACCTCGCCGTTAGACGCCTTCAGGTTGAATCTGTAGCCGGAAGGGGTCTGCTTGATAACAATCTTTCCCATGGTAATCCTCCTGCTGTCGAATTTTAGATTTTTTGTGCGTTACCGGCACTATTCTGCAGGATATTGTAGCACTCAGAGACGTTTATGTCAAGTAAAACAGTTTAACCGCGTCGTATAAACAAAACGGAATTGCGAGTTTTTTCAAAATGCAGGCACATATTGACTTTTGTGCCGCAAAAAGGTAAAATATCCGAAAGGATGTGATATCATTGAGCGTAATTATCGGAATAGACATCGGCGGAAGCACCACAAAAATAACGGCGCTGAAGGACGGCGTACTGCTCAGGCCGTCCGCGGTAAAGGCTACGGATCCGCTCGCATCGGTTTACGGAGCGTTCGGCAAATATACATCTGAAAACCGGATTCCCATTTCGGGTATCGAGCGGGTGGCGGTTACCGGAGTCGGAAGCGCCTTTCTTACCGACGACATATACGGTCTTCCGACTCACCACATAAACGAGTTTATGGCAACCGGAAAAGGCGGTCTGTACCTTACGGGGCTTGTCCGCGCAGTGATAGTAAGCATGGGCACCGGAACCGCGATGATCTACGCGCACGAAGGCGTTGCCGAGCATCTCGGAGGAACCGGTGTCGGCGGAGGAACGCTTATAGGACTGTCGAGAAAGATGCTCGGTATGTCGTCCGCCGACGAGATAGCCGCGCTTGCGGCGGGTGGGTCGCTGGAGAATATCGATCTTACGATAGAAGCAATGACAAAAAAGGATATTTCTCCCAACCTTACCGCCAAGACCACCGCTTCAAACTTCGGGAATCTGAAGGAAACCGCCGGACGCGAGGACATCGCGCTCGGAATTATCAACCTCGTTTACGAAACCGCGGGAATGATGGCGATTTTTTCGGCACGGCAGAAATCGGTTACGGATATAGTGCTTACCGGAAATCTGTCGGTGCTTCCGCAGGCAAAAGATAAATTCAGGTCGCTTTCGGAAATGTTCGGTGTTAAATTCATTATACCCGATATGTCGCAGTACGCGACGGTTATCGGAGCAGCGCTGACTGCAAAGGAGAACTGACAATGAAAAAGGCATTTTTACTTATTCTTTCGGCGGCAATTGTGCTTCTGTCCGCATGCAGTCCCGATACCGGAGCGGAATCCGGCTCCGCGGCGGTCGACCCCGACACTGTCGTACACGGCGCCGCCGGAGAATTCGGCGTAAGCGGCGGCAGGTATTATTCCTCGGCGAACAACACACCGGGCGGATATCTTGACGAGGACCTGCTGCTTTCGTTTTACGGCGATATGGGCGAGGTGCCCGACATGGAAGCTGTTACCGCTTACTGTGTTTATATAGATGACGCCGACCCGACGGCGCCCGCAGAATTCGGAGTGTTTTTCCTTAAGGACGGAGCTGACGCCGAGGAATTTGCATCCTTCATAAAGGCACGCATAAACGCTATGATCGAAAACGCGGTAAACTATCCGTCTATCAACACCGAAGGGCTTACGACCGCCGTGTTTGAAGTAACCGACGAGTGCATATACTATACTGCGGTAATAGGTCATAACGCGGATATAGCCGCTTATTTTGAGGAAAACGTTAAATAATGGAAAGCACACAGCGCTGGAACAAAAAAATCTTTTCGCTTTTGCTTGAAAAGGCAAAGGGCGACCGGTCGTGGAGACAGTTCGCCTTCGACAGCGGTATTTCATATGTGCAGATGCGCAAGCTGTCCGGTATGACTCAGGAGAACCCTCCGCGTCCCAAGCTGATAAAAAAGATCGCGCTGGCGGCGTGGAACGATATAGACCTCGAGGACCTGCTTTACGCGGCGGGGATATTCCCGCCCGATACGCGCAAAAAGGTAAAACGCCAAAAAAGCGATACCTTCCTCGACCGCTTTCGTGCGCTCACCCCGAAGGGACGCAGCAGCGTCGAGGACTATATCGCTTTTATTGCCGACCGCGAGAGCGAACGGATGTCAGAGAAACAGAGCAAGCAGAATAAAGATTAACAGCATATCGTTGTCTGTATCCGAATCCAGCAGAAGCAGCACTCCTATGCCTATAAGTATAAGATCGTCAATCCCGATACCGCGAAGCATCGACCGCAAACCACCGATAATCCCCCTGCCGCCGCAGTCGGGAGGCGGTTCATGCGGACATGAATCCGGCGGAGGAGCCGGCGGACACCTGTCGGGCTGCGGAGGGTCCGGCGGACACCGGTCGGGCTCGGGATGAGCGTGCTCCGCAGAGCGGCGTATATAATCGCTCAGCATACCGTCGGAACGGATACCGCCGTCAAAATCACGGGTATACATTTCAGCCTCCTCCCTTCCCCTTGCCGGAAAACAATCCCGCAATCGACATTGCGCGGACGAGCGTATCTATTTTTTTCTGCTTTTCGGCACGAAGAAACGGCTTTATCGCCATAAGCAGTTCGGTATTGCGGCTTCGCGGCGCGAAGGCAGGTGCCGCAGCGGAAGGCTGAAACGAAGGCAATGCAGACGAAGACGCCGGAAGCGAAGGCGCTGCCTCCGCATCCGAAGCCGTCTCCGGCGAAGCGGTCTTCCCGGTTCCGCCGATCGAGGATGCCACCGCCGCTATTTTTGCCGCCATTTCGGGATCGGAAAGCAGCTTTGAAACTTTTTCGGAGAAATCATCCGGCATTCGGCTTCACCTGCCCGATATTATACGGTATATCTCCTCGCTTCTTTCGCGTCCGGCAGATTCGATAAACCGTTCGGCGTCCTCTCTGGACATGGACGCGAGATTGCTCTTAAGCGACGAGGAGGATGCGATCATCGCCGCCGTCTTTTGCGCGTCGGCGCCCGCCGCCTCGGCAATACGGAGTATAAGCGCGCGGAAATCGGAATCGCTTAATTTTTTAAGACGTTCATAGGATTCGTTGTCAAGCATATTCGTTACCCCCATACCATTTATATTTACAGCATATGCGGAAGGATGCGGTGTTTATGATAAGATGCAAACCGGAAAGAAATCCGAAACAGACTCTTTTTATGCTGCTTTCGTTTATTTCGCTCGCGCTGCTGACCGGTCTTTTCTGCGTATACGCCGATTCCATCGGAATACCGCAGGTTATACCTCAGGCGCTGTTCGCCGCGGTCGTGCTCGTTGCGCTGTATTACATGATACGGTATTCGCTTACCGAGATCGAATACGAGCTCGGAGCAGATACCCTTACCGTAATCAAAACAACCGGAAGACGCCGGGTGGTAGCGGGAACTCTCGATCTCGCCGAAACGGTGGCTTTCATACCTAAATCGGAATTCAAAAAGAACAAAAGCCGTTACGGAAATATCGACAAATCGTTCAACTACCGCCAGAACCCGACCGGTGAGAGCATGATATATATATTCAGATTCAGCGGTCTTATTGCGATGATCGACTTCGAGCCCAACGCTCCGTTTGTCGAAGCAATGCGGGATAATATCGATTCCTGCCGTAAGGACTCAGAAGCGGACAGCCTGTAATACCGTTATTTTCCCCGCGGAAGCATTTTCCGCGGGGTATTTTCAGCCTACCGAACCGGTTGCGCTGTCCCCGAACATGAGAGCACGGTATTCGGACGAAAGCTTGTTCCAGGTCTGCGGACCGACAATCCCGTCCGGTTCCAGCCCCGAATAGCTCTGATACATCTTTACCGCCGCCTGAGTGACCGGTCCGAAGTAGCCGTCAGGTGCAAGTTCCGTCATACCCGGTATACGGGCGCCCACAGTGTTAAGGGCGTTCTGAATATAGGTCACATACCGCCCCTCGCTTCCGATACGGAGCGGAGTTCCCGGGTATTCGATATCCTGCCATACAGACGATTCGTAACGGTAATAGGTATCCACTATGGCGTTCCATGTATCCTCGTTTATGGCTCCGGTTGTCGAAAGACCGAAGTATTCCTGGAATTTCGCAACCGCCGCCCGTGTTTCGTCGTCGAACACACCGGTGGTCTTGGCACGCGGAATGCTGTCGTCGCCTATCGCATCGGCGATTACGCGAAGATAGTACTGCATACGCAGTACGTCGGTGCCGCGGTCTCCGAGCTGCAGATATCTGCCGTAGGCGTCGCTTTCGACCCGCTCTCCCTCGCTGCCCAGCTCGGCAAGCTTCTTTACGGCAGTATAAACATATTGTACGCGATACCAGGTTTCGCGGTCGGTCACTCCTGTGGGATCAAGACCGAATACCCGTTGGAACGCCTTAACCGCCTCCTCGGTCTGCGGCCCGTATTTCCCGTCTACCCTTACTATAAACGGTATCTGAGGATAGTTTATGGCTATACGTATAAGCCGGCGCTGAAGCGTTGCGACATCAACGTTTTCGCTTCCGGGATACAGATCGCCGGCAAACGATTCCGTCGGTCCCTGTGTTACCTCCGCTTCTGCAATGTAGGTATCCTGGCCGAAATAATACCTAAGTATATCCAACGGATCGAAGCCGCGGTTGGCAAGCGTTACGGTACCCCACTGTGACATTCCTTCGCAGCTTACGGTTGCGCCGTCGCAGTATTGCGTGAATACCGGCTCGATAGCGTTTGCACGAGCCAGATAATTGGTAAACAGCTCGTCTACAAGCTCGGATATATTATCGAATATACTGCGTTCGTGTACGTAATACTGATCATATGCGGAAGAAGAGGTAATATCGAAATCATAGCCCTGTGACGGGTACCATTCCGTATATATTCGGTTCAGTGCGAGTGACACCTGCGCGATTATGTTGGCGCGCAATGCTGCTTCGGGCCAGGTAGGATATATCTCGCTTGAAGCGACGCTCTTGATATAATCGATAAACGGAACCGTTACATTTTCCGCGATTGCGTTCGGCGCACCGAGATGGACGGTTATTGTTTCGGGAACCACCACCCTGCGTTTAACGGGAAGCGCCGACGCCTCTGCCGCCGCTTCGCCGATATCCGCGGAAGTCCGTCGCATTGATCCTATGTACCGCTCATGCTCCGGAGTAACTATTCGCTTTTCGTTCAGATCGGGGTATTCCTCGCTTGTCTGCATAACTACTCTGCGTACCGTTATTATACCGTCAAAGAGCTGTTCGCCGACAACGGTGACCGGCACATACCCGGATGCAGCGATACGGACGTTGTATTGCGTGTATGGCTTCTGCGACACTGTAGGGCTCTGAGACAATGCCTTCGGCGGAGCAGGAAGTATAAAAGATACGATTCCCGCCCGGTCGGTCAGAGCATTGTATGAGCGTCCGTCCCCGTTAACAATTACCGTGCCGCGGGCAACCGGCTGATCCTTACTGTTGATCAGAATTATTTTAAGAGTACCTGTTTTTGCCAATATTCATTCCTCCTTTGCTATATTTTATTGTTAAACGTATTTTTTTGTGAAAATAATATTGATATTTATTGCGTTTTCTGATAAAATAAGCGGGTTTGGTACAAATCACTTTGAAAAGAAGGTCAGAACTTGGTCAGAAACGATCTGAGAAACATTGCTATCATTGCGCACGTCGACCACGGCAAGACTACGCTGGTCGATCAGATGCTCAAGTTCGGCGGGCTGTTCCGCGAGAACCAGGAGCTTCAGGAGCGCATGATGGACAGCAACGCGCTTGAGAGAGAGCGCGGAATAACCATACTCGCAAAAAACACTTCAACCTTTTACAAGGGTGTAAAGATCAATATCGTCGATACCCCGGGTCATGCCGATTTCGGAGGAGAAGTCGAGCGTATTCTGAAAATGGTAAACGGAGTGCTGCTGCTTGTCGACGCCGCGGAAGGTACGATGCCTCAGACGCGGTTCGTTCTTCAGAAAGCTATCGAGCTGCATCACCGGATAATCGTCGTAATCAACAAGATCGACCGTCCCGATGCCCGCGTATACGAGGTGCCCGACGAGGTGCTCGAGCTGCTGCTCGATCTGAACGCCTCTTCGGATCAGCTCGATTCCCCGGTTGTGTTCTGCAGCGGCAGAGCCGGTATCGCCTCCATGTCTCCCGATCACCCCGGCACGGATCTTGCTCCCCTGTTCGACGCAATACTCGAGCATATCCCTGCACCCGAGGGTGACGAGAACGGCGAAGCACAGATGCTGGTATCGTCGGTCGATTACAACGACTATGTCGGAAAAATCGGTATCGGAAGAATCGAGCGCGGCACGCTACGTCTTAAGCAGGATGTGCTTCTGTGCGATTATCACGACGAAAGTCTTTCACGGCGCAGCCGTATAACCGCCATGTACCAGTTCGACGGACTGAACCGCACCCCCTGCGAATCCGCTTCGGTCGGAGATATAGTTGCGGTATCCGGAATCGACGACATAAATATCGGCAACACAATCTGCTCGTCTGCCGGCTCCGACCCGCTGCCGTTCGTAAAAATCGGCGAGCCGACCATGGAAATGACCTTCTCGGTAAACAATTCGCCGTTTGCGGGACGCGAGGGTAAATACGTAACGACGAGACATATACGCGACTATCTTTTCAAGGAAGCCATGAAGGATATGTCACTCCGTGTATGCGAGACCGATTCCTCCGACAGCTACAATGTGCGCGGAAGGGGCGAAATGCATCTTTCCATCCTTATGGAGAATATGCGCCGCGCCGGCTTTGAGTTCATGGTATCCACCCCGAGGATTATCTACCGCGAGATTGACGGCGTAAAATGCGAGCCGATCGACCGCTGCGTTATCGACGTTCCGAAGGAATCCGTCAGCGTCGTAATGGAAAAAATGGGCTACCGCAAGGGCGAGCTGGTCGAAATGAAACCGGTCGGCACGCGGATGCATCTTGAATTCATGATACCGACCCGCGGTCTGTTCGGATATAAAACCGAATTCCTTACCGATACCCGCGGAGAAGGAATAATGAGCGCAGTGTTCGAGGAATATCAGCCTGAAAAGGGCGAGGTCACCAAGAGATTTACAGGTTCACTGATCGCATACGAGACCGGCGTGGCAACGAGCTACGGTATATACTACGCTCAGGACAGAGGACCGATGTTCTGCGAGCCGGGAGAGAATGTTTACGCCGGCGAGCTGGTGGGTATTTCGTCAAAAGGCGATGATATTGTCGTAAACGTATGCAAGAAAAAGCATCTCACCGCCGTGCGTAGCTCGGGCGCGGACGAGGCACTGCGTCTTATTACCCCGAAGCACTTTTCGCTTGAGGAAGCGATCGAATTCATCGCGGACGACGAGCTTATCGAGGTCACTCCTAAGTCAATAAGGCTCAGAAAGCGCATACTCGACAATTCACTCCGCATGAAGGACAAAATGAAGGGAATTAAATAAAACAAAGCCGCCGTCTTCCGGAACCGGAGACGGCGGTCGCTTTTTATTGATACGGTATGTTATTTGTGGTATGTCTTTCCGGAAATAATAGTAAAAGCGCGGTAAAGCTGCTCCTCGAATATAATACGCATAAGCTGGTGCGGAAAGGTCATGCGGGAGAACGACACCCGGTGTCCGCAGGCAGCTTTAACCGATTCGTCAAGACCGCAGGACGAGCCTATGACGAAGCATATCTCGGACGCCGACTGACGGGCGTTATCCAACACTGCCGCAAACTCCTCGCTGGTATATTCCCTGCCCTCGACGCACAGCGCTATCTTTACACCCCTCGCAGGGAGCAGCGGAAGTATTTTTTCCGCCTCTCGGGAAAGCGACTGTTCTTCCTTAACGCAAACCGTGCGGAAATTGCAATAGCCTCCCAACCGTTTTACATACTCACGCTCGGCGGCGCGAAGATAATCCTCTTTGAAATCGCCGACATGTACAAGTGTTACCTTCATTTGCGTCTCCCCTTCTTCCGTACCGAAAAGCCGAAAAACCCGAGCCTTTTGCCGAGTGAAAAATACTCTCCGTGAGCGTACGCCAGAAGGTCTGCTCGGGCGGCGGAAAACCGTCCCGACTGATCTATACAGCTATCGTCCACCGAAACCGAAGCAATCTCGGCGATAAACATATCGTGACTTCCGAGAGGGGTAACGCTCTTAACGCGGCAGCTTATCGAAACCGGACATTCCGCAATCGAGGGACAGCCGTCCGGCTGAGAAGGCTCTGCGGTAAATCCGCACAGCGCAAACTTATCGGTATCCCTGCCGGAGCGGACGCCGCATAAGTCAACCTGACGCGCCATAGAGCTGCGCGGAAGATTAATTACAAACACTCCTGTGTCTCGTATTATCCCGTAGGAATAACGCCCCCTGCGCACCGAGATATATGTCATCGCCGGGTCGGAATTAATAATACCCGTCCACGCGACGGTTAATATGTTTGATATTTCTCCGTTCCCGCAGCTCACCAGAGTCGGCGGTACGGGAGCGAGCATTGCTCCCGGCTTCCAGATTGTTTTCATACCGAGTTCCTCCCGGATATGTCTTTAATCACCTCGCCGGCAAGTACATATCCTGCTACCGGAGGCACAAACGATACCGAAGCGGGAGTACGGCATGTAACAGGCGGCTGCTCGCGGGAATAAACGACTTTAAGATGGTTTATTCCCTTTTTACGCAGTCCGATTCTCACCGCACGGGCAAGCGGACAGACCGAGGTCTTGGAAATATCCGCGACTTCAAATCGGGTCGGATCCAGCTTATTACCGGCGCCCATGCAGGAGATACACGGCACTCCCGCGGAGACTGCGCTTTCGGCGATCGAAATCTTGCACCCGACATTGTCGATACAATCGAGCACATAGTCATATCCCGAAACCGGAATCGGAGAAGCGACGGTATAGTATTCCGCAACGGGAATTATCTCGCAGTCCGGAGCGATAAGCCTCCAGCGTCTGGCAGCCGTTTCGGCTTTGCTTTCGCCTATAACCGAAGTGTCCGCTATAAGCTGGCGGTTGATGTTGGACGGCATAACGCGGTCGCCGTCAACGACGGTTATTCCGCCTATACCGCATCTTACCAGCGCCTCACCGGCAGCCGATCCGACCCCGCCGACGCCGAACAGTATAACCCTTGCGGCGCGGAGAGCGGCAACGCCGTCCTCTCCGAGCAGAGGGTATTCCCTTTCAAGTCTCTCTTCCATATATGTCCTTTCAATCTATGTATCCGCCGCCGAGCACAATATCGCCGTCGTAAAAAACGGCGGACTGTCCGCGGGTCACCGCGCGCTGCGGAGTATCGAAAATAACCGACACTGTGTTTTTGCCGGCAGGCACGACGGTGCATAACGATCCGGTATGGCTGTAGCGTATACGGCATTCACAGCGGAAGGGCGATTCCGCGGGAAACGCAAATACCGTATCCGAAGCTGTCAGCGTGTTCGAATACAGATCGGCTTCCGGTCCGAGAAAAACGCGGTTGGCAGAGGTATCCTTACCGGTGACATACAGAGGATGCTCCCAGGCAATACCGATTCCGCGGCGCTGACCGACCGTAAAGCCCCACGAGCCGGAATGTGTGCCCAGTATCCTTCCGTCCGAATACACGTAATCGCCGGCAACCGGTACGGCTCCGGCAAAATCCGCCAGAAATCTGCGGTAATCTCCGTCCGGAATAAAACAGATATCCTGGCTGTCCTTTGCGGCGGCGGAAGGTATGCCCGCTTCGAGCGCAATTCGGCGGACCTCGTTTTTATCGAGATCCCCGATAGGAAACACAAGACGGGAAAGCGCGTCCCGACTTACCCGGTACAGCATATAGCTCTGATCCTTACTGCGGTTTTTACTGCGCCGCAGCACCGTCCTGCCGCCGGATTCCGCCGTGCCCGCATAATGCCCTGTGGCGACCGTGCGGCAGCCGAGTGAATCCGCCTCTTCAATCAGCGCGGGGATTTTCAGGCTCTCGTTACAGAAAACGCAGGGGTTCGGAGTGAGCCCGGCGAGATATTCATCGGAAAACCGGCGCATTATCCGGTCGGAAAAGCTTTTGCGGCAGTCGCGGACCGAAAAAGGTATGCCGGCAAGCTTTGCCGCGTGCTCCGCCGCGGTCGGGTCCGATTCGGGTGAGAGCATCAGATAAACGCCGCGGACGGAATATCCGCGGCATTTAAGCAGATATGCGGCGACAGAGCTGTCCACGCCGCCGCTCATTGCAACGAGTACGTCAGCCATTGCGTATCATCTCGTCGATCGGCCGACGCGCCGCTCTCATTATGTCCGGGTCCAGAATAAGCTCCTCGCCTTCTCCCTTCAAAACGGACAGGACGTCGGGAAGTGTGACAAGCTTCATATCCGGGCAGATAAATCGCTTTGAGAGATAATGGAATTTCTTACCGGGGCATTCGTACATAAGCGTCTCGGCAATGGAATTCTCGGTGCCCACGATAAATTCGCGGCTTTCGCTCCTTTTGGCAAAATCCATTATACCCGATGTCGAACCGACGTAATCCGCCATTGCGCTGACCTCGGGACGGCATTCGGGGTGGACAAGCAGAAGCGCATCCGGGTGGGCGCGCTTTGCGTTTTCCGCCTCCTCGACCGTTATCGCCGAATGCACCGGACAGCCGCCGTCAAGCAGCTTTATGTTCTTGTCGGGAAGTCGGGAGGCAACATAGGCTCCGAGATTGCAATCCGGAATGAACAGAATGTTTTTGTTTTCTATAGCCGCGCATATCTTTACCGCGGACGAGCTGGTCACGCAGACATCGCTTATAGCCTTAAGAGATGCGGTGGTGTTCACATATGCTACGACAGTGTAACCGGGATATTCGTCTTTCACACGCTGTATCATCTCTCGCGACATCTGCTCTGCCATCGGACAGCCCGCATCCGGATTGGCGAGATAAACATGCTTTTCCGGAGAAAGTATCTTCACGGTTTCCGCCATGAATCTGACGCCGCACATTATTACGTTCTGTTCTTTTACCGTCTGCGCCTTTAACGAGAGCGCAAAGCTGTCTCCCGTTATGTCCGCCGAGTCGATTATCTCCGGCGGCTGATATGTATGTGCAAGGATCAGCGTATCGCTGCCCTTTTCGCGTTTTATAAATTCTGAAAGCTCTTTCCTGTTCATACCAAGACCCCATTTTCATGCGCCGCCCAAAATACGGCGCTCATATCGGATTTTTCTGTGATTTTTAAAAGTATATCATATTTTTGTCCCCATTACAATAAATGTCAAAAGAAATCGGAACAATGCGGCCAACGGCTGTTCTGCACAGGTGGCATCCCAGCGCCAGGAGCGCACTTGTGGCTATATAAACAGCGTCCGCGCCGAGGGCGAGAGCCTTGACTATATCCGCGCTGTTGCAATGCACA
>SFLA01000097.1 GCA_004553575.1 Clostridiales bacterium | reverse complement strand
AAGGGCAGAAAACACCGAAAATAATCCGATCGACGAATGAAGAACGGCTTACGCTCGAAAACCTGTTCAAGAAATATGACGGTAATATCCCGTTTATTTTCGGTTCGAAAAATCTTGCCGATATGCAGGATATAACCGTACTCGATACAACGGTCCCATATATTGCGGATAAAGTCCAAATCCTCAAAAGGCAATTATTCGCCGAAGCACTAACCTATTTCGGAATTGAAAACGCTAACACAGAGAAAAAAGAACGCCTTGTATCGGATGAAGTCGCATCCAATTTCGGCGGCGTCGATATCGCCCGCCGAACCCGTCTAAATGCTCGAAAGCTCGCTTGTCGAAAGATAAATGAACGCTTCGGGCTGAATATCGATGTTGAATTTGCATCCACTTCACCGCGTGAACGCGAAACGATAATCGAAGAAACGGAGGATCTCATCGATGAGTAAATACACGTCGCAGCTTCGTTATATATGTGAAGCGAAATCCGGGTTCACGCCGGAAGAGATCGCGGAAAAGACGATCGATGAAATTATCGCAGCGGCACGAGACGCGATCTTTGATTTTGATTTTCCGATCCATTCGGAAACGTTCCGACCGACTCTTGAAAACGAAATCCTGTTTCATTTCTACATGAATGAAATCGGAATGGAAACGTACGGACTTTGGCATTACTACCTTATGCGAAAGCTGCGTGAGATCATGCCGTATTATTCGCAGCTTTACGCGTCTGCCGAACTCGAATTTAATCCGTTTCACGATGTGGAATATACTAAAACACACGGCGGCGTATTAACCGGGGATAAGAAGACAAGCGAAAACGTGCAGCAGCAAAGCGAAAGTGACGGAAACATCACTGATCAGAGCGAAACGGAAACCTCAGGCAGCGGTACCGCTAACGGAACGCGCAGCGAACGCCGGGAAAAGAATATAACAGGGCAAGAAGTTACCGATACGAGCTCCGAAAATGATGGCACCGGTTCACTCTCGAAAACCGGATCAAAGCAGATCTCGAATTCGTTCAGCGAAAGCGACGTTTCTCGAGATGCATATTCGGCAACCCCTCAAACATCGGTTCTGGGGGTAGAGGGGGACGGGTCCGGAAATCCGGATAATAATGTTTCCGATAACTACTATTTAACGGATTACCGTAAAATTGGCCAGACGAAACACGGACAGAATTCCGGAACGGAAAGCACGACCGACAATGAACAGACAACAACCCATAATGAAGGCGTCGGTAACTCAACGACGAACAAAACCGGGAATGAGATCGAAACAACCTCCGGTACTACCGGTGATATTACAACCTCAACCGGTCACAGCGAAACAACCGGATCCGGAACGTCGCACGATGAGACAAGCGCAACGACCGACAGCACCGGAACGGAGATCTATCGCAATACCGACGATTATACCGACCGAATCGCCGGGAAGATGGGAACGACGTCATATTCGGCAATGCTGCAGGAATACCGCGAAACGTTCCTCAACATCAATAAAATGGTATTCGATGAGCTCGAATGCCTGTTTATGCAGATATATTAAAGGAGGATTTATACCATGATAAATATCGACATCACAGGATCGTATCACAAGCCGTTTTGGTTCCCGTTCGAGTCGGTTTACGTTCCCGTTACTCCGTGCGTCCTCGACGGTTCGCTTTCCTTTCTTGAAATGGTATGGAAGCTGCTTCGAGATCTTAATAAGACAATCGAAGCAACGAACGCTAACCACACTGATATATTAACGCTTGTTGACGAAATCAACAAGCTGTATGGGTCAAAGCTCTCATATATTGTGGTTAATTTCACACAGCCCAATCCCATGTTAGCTGAAATCACCGCTGACACCGATTATAACGATATAGTCAAGGCTTATGCTGAGGGTATCGTCCTCGGGCAGTTTAATGGGGATCTCTATATCGCTCTCGGTTACGATTCTAATAATAAGGTTGTTTCGTTGTATTCGCTAAATGGGGTAAATCTCCGAAGGATCGAAGATAATGAGAACAGAATTTCATATTATAATGAAGAAATTATCACAAATAACGGCGGTACGATCACCGGAGTTCTAAATCTCACACGTACGCCCACAGACGGAAATGAAGCGGCTAATAAGAAGTACGCGGATAAGCAGGACGCGATCACACTGCAGGCGGCGAAGACGTACGCCGATAAGCAGGATACGATCACACTGCAGGCGGCGAAGACGTACGCCGATCAGCAGGACGAGATCACGCTGCAGGCGGCGAAGACGTATGCCGATCAGCAGGACGAGATCACCGAGATCACACTGCAAGCGGCGAAGACGTATGCGGATCAGCAGGACGAGATCACACTGCAAGCGGCGAAGACGTATGCGGATCAGCAGGACGAGATCACGCTAAAGGATGCGAAGACGTACGCCGATAAGAATTTCGTACGCACAAACGGCAACAGCGGGCGTACATACGCAAGCAGGAATATAACCGAAGCGGAGTTCACCAATATTCCAACGGCTCCGGACACGATTACCATTACGGCGCTGCTTGAAAAGCTCGCGCGTTGGTATGAAGAGATCAAGAACAAGATCACCCGGGCAACACTCACAGTTGACAACGGTGTTTATAGCTGTGATAAAACATTTGCGGAAATGTATCAGCTCATCACTGCTGGGCAGGAAGTACAGATCGCATTTAACGATCCTCTTCTCTCAAATGTTGGAACCTCGATTATGAGATTGGAACGCTTCACCCCCACGGCGATCACATTCACCGGCGATAATCATAGCTGTACGATCGATAACTCCAATGTTATCACTTTTAGCTAATTCGCGTAAAATCAGCCTGTATATTTATACAGGCTGATTTTTTCATGCCTTCACCTCCGACGTGTCGCGGCTCTCGCCTCTATATCGGTAGTTGTATCAGATTGAAAATATATTTGTAGTTGCGCTGTCTGGTGTGATAATATAATGTTATTACTTATTAAAAATATATTTTTAGTTACGCTGTGTGGTGTGATAATATATTGGTTGTCTTGCGGGGCGTGTGAGATTGTATATGATTTATTGGGGAAGATTGGATATAATATATTTTCAATCTGATACAACTA
>SFLA01000005.1 GCA_004553575.1 Clostridiales bacterium | reverse complement strand
TTTAAAAACATTTGCAAAGCGCTTGTTCCTCTGATTATAATAAACCTACGGTATTTCATGCGCCGGCAAAGGCACTGCACTCTTGCAAAAAACAAGAAACCTCTTTTGTCCTGGCAGACTGAAGAGGTTTCTTCGGTTAACGGCTTAAAAGGATGACCTGCGTATTCGGCAGTTAAAAGAAAGCCTTCGCTTTCTTACAAATTCTTATTATTCGCTGCACCTGCCGAAACCGCGAATGCGCGGACGAGCAAAGAACAAACGGCTGAAAAATCCCGCCCTCTTACGAGAGCGGGATTTCTGGTGGAGCATAGGGGACTCGAACCCCTGACCCCAACACTGCCAGTGTTGTGCGCTCCCAACTGCGCTAATGCCCCGTTCGGATTTGCGGACCGTTTTTCAAGTCCGTCAGCGATTATATCACAATGTTTTGCGGTTGTCAATACATAATATCGGAGTATTTGATAAACAGACTTCACGGTCCGGCGCAATCCCGCTGCAGCCGCCGGATTTTCGCTCCGTTCGGGGTTGCGCGAAAGAAGAAAAAGTGATATAATGATATTTTGAAAGAGAGTAAAACCAATGAAAATATTGACTACCGTTATCGTTTGCTTTTTTGCCGGAGCGGGCGCGGGGCTCGGCACCGGATTCGCCGGTCTTTCCGCCGCCGCGGTCATATCGCCGATGCTTATCGTTTTTCTTAACGTCCCCGCGTACGAGGCTGTCGCCATCGCTCTCGCTTCGGACGTGCTTGCATCTGCGGTATCCGCAAACACCTACCGCAGGAGCGGAAATCTCGATATAAAGCACGGCAGCGTTATGCTGGTATCCGTACTGGCTTTCACAGTGCTCGGAAGCTATCTCGCATCGCTCGTGCCCGAGGGGATTGCGGGCGGAAGCTCGGTATTTATGACCCTTCTGCTCGGAATTAAATTCATAGTCAAGCCGGTTATGACGCCGAAGGGGAAAAACGAATCTAAAAGCGAGCGCCGCCGGATGATCGAATCACTTATCTGCGGTGCCGGAATCGGGCTGATATGCGGATATGTCGGCGCAGGCGGCGGAATGATGATGCTGCTTATACTTACCTCGCTGCTCGGCTACGACCTTAAAACGGCGGTCGGCACGAGCGTGTTCATAATGTCCTTCACCGCGCTGACCGGGTCGGTTTCGCACATACTGCTCGGCGGCGTGCCCGACCTGCTTATACTTGCGCTGTGCGTTGTTTTTACGCTCGTCTGGGCTCAGATAGGCGCATTGTGGGCCAACAAGGCGGAGCCGAAGAAGCTGAACCGCGCAACCGGAATAATACTTACCGCGCTCGGCGCGGCAATGGCGGCCATAAAGCTGTTTACCTGAAGCAGGAGGTACAATGCGGCTAATTTCAAAGGTTGTCGAACACACACTGTATAAGCCTAACCGCACCGGGGACCGTGCCATGCAGCCGGAAAGGTTCGAGCCGCGGTTTCGTATACGCGAGCGGAGCTGTCTCGGCAGACGGATTATGACTGTCGATACCGGTGACTGGGCGAAGCATCACATATATATGCTGCACGGCGGCGCATATGTGAGCGAGGCGTGCCCGTTTCATCGCAGTGCGATGAAAACACTCGCCGACCGGGGCTTCCGCGTTTCCTATATCGACTACCCTCTCGCACCGGAGCACACCTATTCGCAGGCGATGCCGGTGGTGACCGAGGGATGGAAAATGCTGTGCGGGTTGTATAACGGCGATACCATGCATCTTCTCGGTGATTCGGCGGGCGGAGGAATGGCTCTGAGCCTGCTTATGCAGCTTCGCGATTCAGACGGGACAATGCCCGATTCGACCGCGCTTTCCTCGCCGTGGCTTGACGTCACGATGTCCGACCCGGAGATCGACGAGCTTCAGAAAACCGAGCTTCTGCTCTCAAAAACGGCGCTTGTATATACCGGGAAAGCGTTCGCCGGGGAAATAGACCCACGCGACCCGAGGCTTTCCCCGCTGTTCGGGCATTTTGAGAATCTCGGACGGATATTCGTGTTTTACAGCGACAGCGAGCTGTTCTGCCCCGACTGCCGCAGCTTTGTGCAAAAAGCATCCGCCTGCAGCGGCACCACCGTTTACAGCCACTGCGAAAAGGGAATGTTCCACGATTACCTTATGTTCACGGTGAGCGGGCCCGCACGCCGTGCATACGACACTCTTGCCGACTTTTACGAAAAACGTATATGACGGCGGGAACGTATTGAAATTCCTCGGTTTATATGATAAAATGCTCAGGATAGGATAAAATTCGGCAAAGGATAATATATTGTAATGGAAAAAATCAAAACCGCCGTCATCTTCGGCGGCCATTCATCCGAATACGGAATATCTCTTCAATCGGCAACCTCGGTGATCAACGCGCTCGACCGCAGATACGTAGAGCCTCTGCTTATCGGAATAACCGAAAAGGGCGATTGGTTTCTGTACAAAGGGGACACAAGCCGCATAATCGAAGACCGCTGGCAGGGCGAGGACTGCGTACCTGCCATGATGTCACCGAACAGATCCGACAGATGTCTGCTCGCCTTTGAAAACGGCGGTATTACACGCATACGAATTGATCTTGCCTTCCCCGTTCTGCACGGCAGGAACGGCGAGGACGGCACCGTTCAGGGTGTTTTCGAACTTGCGGGAATACCGGTCGCCGGCTGCGGAGTGCTTTCGTCGGCGCTGTGCATGGATAAGGACCGCGCTCACCGGCTTGTTGCGCCCTCGGGAATACGCGTCCCGAAGGGAAAGGTAATCAATATCG
The DNA here is from genome assembly GCA_004553575.1 of Clostridiales bacterium. Classification (GTDB taxonomy): domain Bacteria; phylum Bacillota; class Clostridia; order Oscillospirales; family CAG-382; genus SFLA01. Next base: position 46,014 of record SFLA01000005.1, on the reverse strand, counting down.
GTTATTCCGAGAGCGATGTTCGGGAGTTTGCGCGCGGAATCGGATACCCTCTGTATGTAAAACCGGTTAAGGCCGGCTCGTCCTACGGAATCAGCAAGGTCGGCGCGGAAGACGAGCTTATACCCGCCGTAGATGCCGCGTTCGGCTACGATAACGAAGTAATTATCGAGGAAAACATAGACGGCTTTGAGGTCGGCTGTGCGGTACTGGGCAACAGCGAGCTGATTACCGGAGAAGTGGACGAGATAGAGCTTTCCCACGGATTTTTCGATTTCACCGAAAAATACACGCTTAAAACCTCGGCAATTCATGTCCCCGCAAGAATAGATAAATCAAAATCCGACGAAATAAAGGAAAAGGCAAAAGAGATTTACCGTATACTCGGCTGCCGCGGTTTTGCGAGAGTTGATATGTTCGTCAAAGAAGACGGCGAGGTCGTATTCAACGAGGTCAACACCATACCCGGTTTTACCGAGCACAGCCGCTACCCCGGAATGATGAAGGCGGCTGGTCACTCCTTTACCGAAATAGTCGGCAGGATAGTAAACCTTGCGTTTGAAAAATAACTTTTACGGGAGGCTGCCGGAATGAACACACAAATAACCGATTCCGGCCATGCGAGAGCGTGGATCGAGATAAGCCGCGGCGCACTCGCGGCAAACGCCGCGTTTCTTAAATCCAGGCTTCCCGAGCATTGCCGGCTTATGCCTGCCGTTAAGGCCGAGGCTTACGGCCACGGTGCCGTGCCGGTAGCACGCGAGTTGTCAAAAGCAGGCGTCGACGCCTTCTGCGTTGCCTGCGTTCAGGAGGGCGTCGCTCTCCGCGAGGCGGGAATAGAGGGCGAAATACTCGTGCTCGGTTATACCCACCCCGAAGAATTCTATCTGCTCGAGAAATACCGGATCTCCCAGACGGTAGTTGACCGCGAATACGCGCGGCTGCTTTCCGGGTACGGAAGAAAGCTGCACGTACATGTCGGTATCGACACCGGTATGCGCCGACTCGGGGAGCGGAGCGATGAAATTTCCGGCATTATCGATATTTTCCGCACCGAAAACCTGGTGTTTGACGGGATATTCACCCACCTTTCCGCGGACGACAGGCTTACCGCCGCGGACATCGAGTTCACTCTGCGTCAGGCACGTGAATTCGATACTGTTGTTTCCGCAATAGCAGACAGCGGATTCCCGGTGCCGAAGCGTCATCTTCTTGCAAGCTACGGCGTGGTTAATTACCCTCAGCTCGGCGGAGATTACGCACGTATCGGAATTGCGCTGTACGGAATGCTCGGAACGACCGAGGATACAGAGCCGTGGAAGGCTTTTCTTACTCCGGTCATGTCGCTGCGTGCGCGCATAGCCACGGTAAGGGAGCTTTACGCAGGCGAGAGCGCGGGATACGGCAACGATTTTACCGCCGATAAAAACATGCGTATTGCCACCGTCACCATAGGATACGCAGACGGGTATCCCCGTTCGCTTTCAAACGGCGCCGGCAGAATGCTGATAAACGGGCGGTATGCCCCGATAATCGGCAGGATATGTATGGATCAGACCTCGGTAGATGTAACCGATATCCCCGACGCACGGCAGGGCGGAATTGCCACGCTTATCGGCAGGGACGGCGAAAACGAGATAACGGCATGCGAGCTTGCAGATAAAGCAGGCACCATAACCAACGAGATACTGTCCCGAATGGGTACGCGTATCGAACGGTTTGTAACCGAATAAACGGCTTTTCGGACATATAAAAATCGAAAAAAACTCCCGAGGTATATCCGGTATACCTCGGGAGTCCTTGTTTATACGGCAGTTGTCAACAGTTTACCGTCGCGGCAAGCATTGATTCTGCAAGCCCGTATTCACACCGTCTCGGTACGGAAAACGAATTCCGCGCTTCCGCGCAGTGAATCCGCGGCGGCGGCAGCAGATTCCCGCGTGGGAAACACACCAAACACCGCGCTCCCGCTGCCGCTGAGCATAGCTGCGGACGCGCCGAGCGACAAGAGCGATTCCTTAAGCGCACGGGACTGCTCCGGGCATACCGTATCGAACGAATTGAAGTATATTCCCTCTGAGTATTCCGCACGGGCGGGCGGATTGCCGTCAAGCAGACGGTACATTTCCGGAGTTGAACAATCCTCCTCCGGCTTGGCTATAACGATATTCAGCCTTTCCCGCGGCAGCGGAGTTATCAGACCGCCGGTGCCCAGACATCTCGCCTTTCCGCCGTATACGCAGAACGGAACGTCAGACCCGAGCCAAAGTCCCATCGCGGCAAGCGCGGATTCGGGAATACCCGTCTTATACATACGGTTGAGACCGCGCAGCACCGCCGCGGCATCTGCGCTCCCGCCGCCGAGACCGGCGCGCGCGGGAATACGTTTGAATATTTTTATTTTAGCGCCGCCCTTTACACCCGTCTCGCGGAAGAACAGCACGGCGGCAAGATACGCCAGGTTCTGTTTTTCCGGAATCGGAACCGAGCACTCGACGCTGACGGCGTCGTCGGGCATAAGTACCAAGTCGTCACAGAGCGAGACGGTGTGCATGACCGTATCGATTTCGTGATATCCGTCCGCGAGCTTATCCCCTACCGACAGGAACAGATTTACCTTTGCATACGCTTTTTCGTTCATTTTTTATGCTCCGCGGTAAACGCAGATATGCGGCGGAGCGCCTCCTTGATATGTGCCGCCGAGTACGCATAGGATATTCGTGCATATCCCTCGCCGCAGCTTCCGAAAGCGGTTCCGGGCACTATCGCAACCCCCGCCTCCTTAAGCAGCTTTTCGCAGAATTCGTCGGATCCCATACCACAGCAGGTTATATCCGCAAAAACATAGAATGCGCCCTGCGGAAGACTGCATTTCAGCCCCGCCCGGTTCAGTCCGTCAACTGTGAGACGGCGGCGCCCGTCGTACTCGCCGCGCATATATTCTATGTCGTCGTCTCCGTTTTTAAGCGCTTCTATCGCGGCATACTGGCTGATCGTCGGCGCGCACATTATCCCGTACTGATGTATCTTGTGCATCTGAGCGCTTATCTCACGCGGGGCAAGCGTATATCCGAGCCTCCAGCCCGTCATGGCATATGCCTTTGAAAAGCCGTTGACAACCACGGTGCGCTCGCGCATGCCGTCAACGGAAGCTATCGAAACGTGCTTCGTGCCGTAGGTCAGCTCGGCATATATCTCGTCGGATATCACGGCGATATTCGTTCCGCGCAGCACGGCAGCCACTGCTTCGAGTGAATCGCGGTCCATTACCGATCCTGTCGGATTGTTCGGGAACGGCAGCACCAGCGCCTTGGTCCGCGGAGTTATTGCGGCGGAAAGCTGCTCTGCGGTAAGCCGGAAGCCGTTTTCCTTTTTCAGCTCGACAATAACCGGAACCCCGCCCGACATACTGACCAGCGGTGCATAGCATACGAAGCTCGGCTGCGGAATTATTACCTCGTCGCCGTCGTCCACCAGAGCGCGCACGGCGAGATCTATCGCCTCGCTGCCGCCGACGGTTACGATTATTTCGCATTTCGGGTCGTATTCAAGCCCGAACCTGCGGGAGGCGTATGCTGCAATCTCCTCCCGGAATTCCGCAAGCCCGGCGTTGGAGGTGTAATAGGTACGTCCCTCCTCGAGCGAGCGTATGCCGGCATCGCGTATGTGCCACGGAGTAACGAAATCCGGCTGCCCGACCGTAAGCGACACGACGTCCTTCATCGTATCGAGAATATCGAAAAATTTCCGTATGCCGGAGGGCTGAAGCGAAACCGCCCTCGACGACAACGCCTTGTTATAATCGTACATTACCAACTGTTTCCTCTCAGATCAAGGGGCTTACGATCGAAGCTTATGCCCCAATCCTTGTACTTCTGCATAATAAAATGGGTTGCGGTGGAGGTAACCCCGTCGATAGTCGCCAGATGCTCGGCTACGAAATTCGCAACGTCGCGCATCGTACGGCATTCCACCGTCACGGCGAGATCGTATGCGCCGGACATAAGAAATACGCTTTTTACCTCGTCAAAATTGCATATGCGCTCGGCTATTGCATCGAAACCGCGATCGCGCTGCGGTATCGTTTTAAGCTCTATAAGCGCCGAAACCGATTCCTTATCGGTTTTGTCCCAGTTTATAAGCGTCTTGGATCCGAGTATTACACCCTCGTCGCGAAATTCCTCCAAAGCCGCTTTAACGCTTTCCGGGGATTCGTCCAGCATTATTGCCAGCTCGTCTGCGGTAAGAAACGGATCCTTTTCAAGATATGAAAGCAGTTTTCTTTTCATGGGTTTACTCCTTAAAACAGTGAAATCTGATCGGTCTCCGGAAGCCCGGAGAGGCAGTCGTTGGATTTTAAAATCTCGACTACGTTTTTGTTGAGCGACGCGGTCGTCCTGAGCTCGTCGAGCGTAGAACAGCCATCCTCATGTATGGCGCGGTAAATGTTTTCGGCGGCGGTTTCACCGAGTCCGTTCAGTGATGAGAGCGGCAGACGTATTTTCCCGCCTTCCGGCTTGAACACAAACGACTCCGAGGCGTATATATCCACCGGCAGGAAGGATATCCCCCGCGCGTACATTTCGCGCACCATCTGCATTACGGTTACGGTATCTTCATCCTTTGCCGATGCGTCCTGAAGCTTCTCGAGCTCGTCAATACGGGCGGCGATAACCGAAGGCGGCGACATGGCAAGCTCGCTGTCGAACCCGGCATTCTTTCTGCACTTGACTGTAAAATAGGTTGCATAGAACGCCAGCGGCTCATGTACCTTGTACCACCCGAGCCGTATTGCCGAGATCATGTATGCGGCGGCATGCGCCTTGGGGAACATATACCGTATTTTTTTAAGCGATTCAATGTACCAATCCGGGACGCCCTTTTCCGTCATGATGTCTACCATATCCTGCGGAAGCGGCAGACCTTTTTTGTTCTTGCGGACGAATTCCATAATTTTGAATGCGTGCTCGCTGTCCAGCCCCGCGTGCAGGAGGTAGGTCATTATCGAATCCCGTGTACCGATTATTTCGGAAATCCCGCAGGTGCCGCTTTTAATAAGCTCCTGCCCGTTTCCGAGCCATATACCGGTTCCGTGCGAAAGCCCGGAAAGCTGCAGCAGGTCCGAAAACTTGGTCGGATGTGCATCGTTTATCATTTCGCGGACATATCGCGTGCCGCATTCCGGAAGTCCGAAGGTCCCGAGGTTGCTTCCGATCTGATCCGGGCGCACCCCGAGCGGCTCCGTCGAAGCGAACAGCCCCATTACCTGCGGATCGTTCATAGGCACGGTGCGGACGTCTATTCCCGTAAAGGTTTCGAGCCATTTGTAAATGGTGGGAACATCGTGCCCCAGAATATCCAGCTTAAGCAGAGTGTCGTGCAGGAATTCAAAAGCGAAGTGGGTGGTAACCACGCCGCTGTCGTCTTTATCGGCGGGGTGCTGCACCGGAGTAAAATCGTATATCTCGTACTGCTTGGGAATAACGACTATGCCGCCCGGGTGCTGACCTGTCGTGCGCTTGACCCCGACCAGACCGTTCACCAGACGGTTTTCCTGGGCGCGGGTAAGAGTCATGCCCCGCGCTTCGAGATATTTCTTTACATATCCGTACGCGGTCTTGGACGCAATGGTGCCGACCGTGCCGGCACGGAATATGTTTTCCTTACCGAACAGCACCTCGGTGTACTTGTGCGCGTCCGACTGGTTGTCGGACGAGAAGTTGAGGTCTATATCAGGTGCCTTCTCGCCGTGAAATCCGAGAAAGGTTTCGAACGGAATTTCGTGCCCGTCGGCTATCATCCGGCAGCCGCAATCCTCGCAGTCGCGGTCGGGCAGGTCGAAGCCGGAACCCACCGAGCCGTCGGTGAACCATATGCTCTTTTTACATTTCGGGCAGCGGTAATGAGGCGGAAGCGGATTTACCTCGGATATTCCGGCAAACGTGGCTACCACTGACGATCCGACGGAGCCACGCGACCCCACCAGATAACCGCATTTTTCGGAATTCTGAACAAGCTTTCTGGCAATGACGTAAAGCACCGCGAACCCGTTTTTGATTATCGAGCCGAGCTCCTTATCCAACCTCTGCCGAACAATCTCGGGCAGCGGATCGCCGTACATTTCCTTTGCGGTATCGATACAACAGTTCTTAAGCTCATCCTCCGCCCCCGGTATCTCGGGAGTGTAGGTGCCGTCGGGAATAGGCTTAACGCTGCCGTCGATCATATCGGCGATTCTGAGCGTGTTGTCAATAACCACCTCTTCGGCACGGTCGCCGAGATATGCAAACTCCTTTAACATTTCGCCGGTGGTGCGGAAATACAGCTTTGTTTCTCGCATGGCGTCACGGAATTTAAGCCCGAACAGCATTATCTGCCGGTATATCTCGTCCTCCGGGTCGATAAAGTGCGTGTCGCCGGTAGCGACGACGGGCTTCTTCTGCTTGTCTCCTATGCGAAGTATCTCCCGGTTTATTTCGATAAGCCGCTCCTCCCCGGCTACGGTGCCCTCATCTATTAAAAATGAGTTGTTGGAACGCGGCATTATTTCGAAATAATCGTAAAAATCGGCAATCTTCAGTATTTCGCCGTAGGGACGGCCGTCCAGAACGGCGCGGTACAGCTCGCCCGATTCACAGGCGGAGCCGATAATAAGTCCCTCGCGGTGAGCCTGAAGCACCGTTTTGGGTATCCGCGGATTCCGGTAGAAATAATCGAGATACGAATACGATATCAGCTTATACAGGTTACGGAGTCCGGTCAGGTTCTTTACCAGAATTGTTATATGGTACGATCTGAGCTGCTTCGGGTCGCTGTTATGCGCCATGGCGCGGTTCATCTCGTCAATATTCGTTACGCCCTGGCGATGCAGCTTATCCGCCATCTTCGCGAATATGGCGGCGAGCATTCTGGTATCGTCGGTTGCGCGGTGATGATTGAAATCGCCCAGCGAATAGTATTTGCCTATCGAATCAAGCGTGTGCTTGGCAAGATCGGTATTAAGATACCGCGAAAGCGGAAGTGTATCCAGATAGGCGTTTCCGAACTTTATATGGTTTTTCTCGCAGGAACGGCGGATAAATCCGACGTCAAATCCGGCATTGTGCGCCACAAGCATTCGTCCGCCGGCAAATTCGAGAAACTTCTTAACGGCCTCGGCAGCCTTCGGAGCGCCGGCAACCGTTTCGTCGGATATTCCGGTAAGACGGGTGATATTTTCGGGTATCGGCATCTCGGGATCGACATAGGTGCCGAATTCGTCAAGCACCTCGCCGCCGCGGTAAAGCACTGCACCGATTTCCGTTATGCCGCAATCGACCGGAGAAAGACCCGTAGTCTCTATATCAAAAATAATAAACTCGCTCTCGTCAAACGAAATACGGCTTCCGTCCTTATATCCGAACACCGCACGTGCGGTGTCGTCCACAAGATATCCCTCCATGCCGTATATAGGCTTGACATCGGGATATTTTTTTCGCGCCTTCATTATCGCGGGGAACGCCTGCGCGTTTCCGTGATCGGTTATCGCAACGGCGGGCATGCCCCATTCGTGAGCGGTCCGCATTACCTGCTCCGGGTCGCAAAGCGCGTCGGTCGCCGACATATTGGTATGCAGATGAAGCTCTACCCTTCTGCGCGGAGCGTCGTCGGTCCGGCGCAGACGGGCAACAATCGCCATGCTGTCTGCGCGCAGCACCGTCTCCTTCTCGTAATCGTCGTATGCGGCCTTTCCCTCTATAAGCAATGAAACGCCCGGCTTAGGGGGAGTGAACGACTCCTCCTTGCGCACGCTGAACCGTATTATTACCGATCCCTCGCCGTCGGTTATATACGCCTTGTAATTAATTTTTGTGCCGTCTCGGCTTTCCTTTTCGTCTATCTGGAACAGCTCGCCGACCGTGCAGACGCGCTCCGGGTTACTCGTTCCGGATACTATGTTCTTTATCGGCACCGGCTGAGACCGGATACTCCTTCCGCGCAGCGGGTTGGGATCGGAAAGCTCGAAATGCATGGCTCCCACACGAATGCCGCCTATATCCGCATTCTCCTCCCGATCCCCGGTAACTTCTTCGAACACACAGCTCTTGTCTCCGCCGGTTTCCTTCCTGTGCGCTTCGTCGTATGCGCGAATGTCACGTGCCGCCTGCTCGCCGAGAGCGTCATCGACAGGGCATGAATCGTCCGCCTCGCCTACGAAAACAAACCTTATATCCTGCGAAAACTGCGCACGTACACATTCCGAAAAGAAGGTGTCCGCGCCCGCCGCACACATAAGATCCGCCGACATCCCCTTGCGGAGCGTAACCGTTACGGTGGCGGATTCACGGTCGTACACCGGCGAATAACTGTCCAGACCGCCCTGTCCGAGCGGCTTACTGGAATACTTTGCATAGGTTTTTACCAGCTCGGGCATATAATCGAGCGCAAAGCTCCCCTTGGGATAAACCGGTACCGCAATGCAGTAGGAAAGCCGAAGCGACGTGCGTATACTGTCCTCAAGCAAAAAAACGCTCTCGCTGCGGACCGGCACCGGAAAGTCGATTTCTATTCTTAGCCCGTTCTGCTCGCGGTCAACCTGCAAACGGTAATCGTCGGCATTGCGAAGCAGCTCGAGGTCGGATTCGGTGAACACGACCTTACGGAACTGTTTGAAAAACCTGTCATTCATTTACTATCCTCTTTATTTCGGAGGTGAGGACTGCCTCAATGTCCTCCTCGCGTATCTTTCCCACCGGCTCCCCGTGCCGGAACAGCAGCGCTTCGCCGTTCCCGCCTGCAATACCGACGTCCGCCTCACGCGCCTCGCCGGGACCGTTTACGATACAGCCCATAACGGCTACCGTTATCCTTTTGTCCGTATGTATACCCTCGCACAGCTTTTCCACCCGCCGGACAAGAGGTATAAGATCTATCCTGGTCCTGCCGCAGGTCGGGCAGGAAACGACATTGACTCCGCCCTCCAGACCGAGCGCCCGCAATATGCGCCTTGCCGCAAATATCTCGCGCACAGGGTCGGCGGTCAGCGATACCCGCACGGTATCGCCGATTCCGTGCGCCAGCAGCGAGCCGATGCCGATATCGTTTCTAACGGTTCCCATCTGCTCGCCGCCAGCCTCGGTCACGCCGAGATGGAGCGGATAATCGCATCGGGCGGCAATTATCTCGCCGGCGCGGATCATCCGCACCGGATCGGAACTTTTTACGGATATTACTATATCGTCGAAATCGTATCTTTCGAGCATTGCGGCGGCGCGGAGACCCGCCTCGGCAAGCGCCTCGCCTGTCGGCGCGCCGTATTTCTGCAGGATATCGGTATCGAGCGAGCCGCCGTTCACCCCCACACGTATGGGCACGCCTGCGCGGCGGCAGCAATCCGCAACCGCCTTCACACGTGAAGAATCTCCGATATTACCGGGGTTTATCCGTATTTTATCGATTCCCGCGGCGACCGATTCGATCGCCATTCTGTAATCGAAATGTATGTCGGCTACAAGAGGCATATCCGTTACCGTTTTGTAATAGGGTATGTTGCGCACAGCCTCCATGCCGTTTACGGTCATACGGGCTATGTCGCAGCCCGCCGCAGCGAGCAGTGTAAGCTGCGCGGACGTACTCTCACGGTCGGCTGTATCGGTATTGGTCATTGACTGCACGGCGATACGGTTTTTTCCTCCGATCGCCACGTTTCCGATACGTACCTCCCTGCACTCTCTTCTCATTTTAACCTACCTGCCGTAAATATCATTGTTCCGCGGAGTATAAAACTCGCGCACTATCTCCTCCCGCACCCTTGTGCGGGCAAGTATCCACATCAGCTTCGCCATGGTTGCCTCGTGTGTCATGTCGTACGCCTCGATCAGACCGAGATCTTCTTTTATCCTCCTGCCGACCCGGTATACGCTCATATCGCTGCCTTCGGACAGCACCTGAGTGGTTATAACCACCGTAACGCCGCGTCCGACCGCTTCGCGTATGGCTTCACGGAAGCCGCCCTCCGTCGGCACACCGCCGACTCCGTAGGTTTCGATCACCACCGCGTCAGAGCTTTTAAGCATATATTCGAGCGCTCCGCTGTCTGACTGCGGAGCGAGCGTGCATACGGACACCCCCGTGTCAAGCGTATCGTAAAACTCCGGACGGCGCTTTTCGGGAATGATATAGTGTCTCACCCGTCCGTCCGAAACTGACGCTACGCATGGATAATTTATCGACGAAAATGCGTTGTAGCTCTTTGAACGGGTCTTTTTTGCGCGGGTTCCGAGAATTACGTTGCCGTCAAATACTATCGTAACCCCGCCCGCAGACGGATCCGACGCATATACAAAGCTGTCAAACAGATTAACGCGCGCGTCGGTATCCTCCATATCAACCGGCTTCTGCGCCCCCGTTATAACAACCGGCTTCGGGGTTGAAAGAAGCAGATATGAAAGAGCCGCCGCGGTATAAGCCATTGTGTCGGTGCCGTGGGTTATAACGAATCCGTCGTAACGATCGTAATTATCCCGGACGGCGCGAGCCATACCTATCCAATGCTCCGGACGAATGTCCGTGGAATCGAAATTATAAAGCTGCAGCGTATCCGCTTCGCAAACGTCGCCGACCGCCGGAACGTACCGCAGCAGTTCCTCGCTGCCGATAAGCGGCTCGAGCCCGGATAAGGTACGCTTGCAGGCGATGGTGCCGCCGGTCGCAATCATCAGTATCTTTTTCATGCGGTCACTTTCTAAAACAGGTGCACTATATCCTTGAAGGTTATTACCGCGACAAGCAGCAGAAGGAGTATCATGCTTACGGATATTGCGGCTGACACGGCTTTTTTGTTAAGAGGACGGCGGATTACGGTTTCGATAAGATAAATCACAAACCGTCCCCCGTCAAGCGCGGGCAGCGGAATAAGATTGAATATTCCGAGCGACATGGTTATAAGAACCATTATATATCCGATATTCAGAAGCGTTTCTCCGAAGCTTGTGCCGGACGAAATGACTTCGTTCATCGTCTCGCCCACTCCTACCACGCCGGATACTCCGGCAAGTCCGTAACGGCCCGAAACGGTGTCCACCAGCGAAAGCACCGTGGTTTTAATGGTCGAAACCGGCTGCCAGAACGCCTCGTAACAGACGTTTGAAAAGCTCTTTTGCTTTGCATAAACATAAAAGTCAAACCTGCCGTATTCTATCCCGTCGACTTCCTGTACCGGGAAGGTCACGTCTTTAAGCAATACCGTTTCGCCGTCCCGCTCTACGGTGAGATCGACCGGAGCGTTTCCGTCGGAATAGAGATAATACGCAAGATCGTAATACACCTTTACGGACCTGCCGTTTACGGCGGTTATCCTGTCTCCGGGCTCAAGCCCGCATTCTTTGCTCACTGCCGTATCGGTAAACTGCGCTACCGTGGTCGATGCGATATTCGGAGTGCCGATAACAACCGCGGCCATAAGCAATATTCCGAGCAATATATTCATTGCGGGACCGGCCAGCACGATAATCATCTTCTGCCAGCCCTTTTTATCGTTAATAGAGGGCTTTCCGGCGTGCTCCGGCGGAACCTCGGTATCCTCCTCGCCGATCATGCTTACATATCCGCCTATCGGAAACGCCCGTACGGAAAAATCGTTGTATTTTCCCTTCCTTTTGAAAATCGCCGGACCGAAGCCCACCGAAAATTCGATTATACCCACCCCGAAGCTTCTCGCGGCGAGGTAATGCCCGAGCTCGTGGATAACGACCAGGATTCCGAGCATAAGAACCGTAACTAATACCGTCAGTACAACATTCACCGTGAAATATCCTCCCTGACAGACTGCCTTGCAGCCAAATCCGTTTCGATGATCTCTTCCGGACCGGGATCCGGTATAAAGACCGTTTTTTCGTACGCCGATCTTACCAGACCGAATATGCCCGTGAACGACGTCTTGCCTGAAATAAACGCGGCAACCGCCTCCTCGTCGGCGGCGTTTACCGCCGCGGGAAGGTTTCCTCCGCGCGTAACTGCCTCGCGGCAAAGAGAAAGCAGCGGGAAGGTTTCCTCGTCCGGACGGGCGAAGGTCAGCTCCGCCACCGATGCAAAATCAAGCTCCGCGGCGGGCGAGCTTCGTCTTACCGGTGTGGTAAGTGCATATTGAATGCAGGTGCGCATATCGGGCACGCCGCACTGCGCTATAACTACGTTGTCCTCGTACTCGACCATGGAATGAACCACGCTCTGACGGTGCACCAGCACCTCCACCCTGTCCGGGGAAACACCGAAAAGCTTTACCGCTTCGATAAGCTCAAGCCCCTTGTTCATAAGCGTTGCCGAATCGACGGTAACGCGCTTTCCCATATTCCACACGGGATGTGCGAGCGCACGCTCCGGCGTTACCGACCGAAGCTGCTCTGCCGTAAGCCCGAAGAACGGTCCTCCCGAAGCGGTGAGAAGTATCTTTTTTATTCTGTTCCCGTCGAGACATTGATATATCGCCGAATGCTCGCTGTCAACGGGAATTATTTTTGCTCCGGCGGCTTCCGCGGCGCGGTTGACGATATCTCCGCCCGAAACCATGCTCTCTTTGTTGGCGAGCGCAAGCGTTTTCCCCGCTTTTACGGCGGCGAGCGAAGGAAGAAACCCGGCAAAGCCGGTAATGGCGTTAAGCACCGTATCGCCGGTACACGCCGCTATGGCATTAATCTCGCCGCAGGGCAGAACCTTTATGTCCGTATCCGCCAATCGCAACTTAAGATCGGAATAGCATTCTTCGGATGCCGCGACTGCGGACGGACGGAATTCGCGCGACTGCGCTTCGAGCAGAGACACGTTGCGGTACCCCGTAAGCGCGACTACCCGCAGTCCGTGCATTCTTACGACATCGCATGCCTGCACGCCGATAGACCCGGTTGAACCGAGAATGGTAAGACCTTCCATATTACATAAACAAATACGGCAGCACCGAGAACGAATACGCCGCTATTGCCACCGGAAGCACGCTGTCGCAGCGGTCAAGCGCCCCGCCGTGTCCCGGAAATATACTGCCGTAATCCTTTATCCCGCAGCTCCGCTTCACGGCAGACGCTCCGAGATCGCCGAGCTGAACCAGCGCCGCAACCGGAACCGACGCGAGTAAATAATACAGATAGTTGCAGTTGCCGTTAAAGAACAGATTGATTACCAGCGCAAAGACGACAAAGGTAAGCATGGTGCCGACGGCACCGGATACGGCTCCGGCGACCGTCTTTTTCGGCGAAAGATCCGGGCACAGCTTTTTTTTGCCGAACAGCTTTCCGCCGTACATCGCAAAGGCGTCGCTTATCCACGGCGCGAGGAACACCAGCAGATACCGCTGCGGCATTGCGTCGCGGAAGCGGACGATGCTGTACAGACCGAATGCTATGAAAATTATAAAAAAAGCGGAAAACAGCAAATCCGGAGCCGGCGCTCTTCCGTATGCCGCCGCACAGACCAGAAACATATACACTGCGTAGCAGAAGGTTGCGGCAATAAATGCGTATATGTGAATACGCGCCGAAAACGGCACAAAGACGATATAAAGTGCGGACGGGATTAAAACATATGTCTTTTTCTCGAGCCCGCGGCACGAGCACGCCTCGTATGAACACATTGCGCCGTATATCGCCAGAAATATCGGAAATGCAACGGTATCCGAAAAAACGAGCACGGGTATAAATACGGCAAGCAGAACCGCAGCGGTCAGCACTCTTTTCATAATTATTGCGTTATTCTCCTTTGGTGTTTCCGTACCTGCGGTCCCGCTCCGAAAAGCTTTCTATCGCCTTCATAAGCTCCTGCTTTCCGAAATCCGGCCAAAGAACGGGTGTGAAGTAAAGCTCGCTGTATGCGCACTGCCACAGCAGGAAATTGGATATGCGGTATTCCCCTCCGGTGCGGATAATAAGATCCGGGTCGGGCATTCCGGAGGTGTACATTGCTTCGGACAGATCCCTCTCGGTCGGTTCGGTATTGCCCGAAGCGATAACTCTGCGGCATGCACGGACTATCTCATCCCTTCCGCCGTAGGAAAGACACACGTTAACGGTAAGGCCTCCGCAGTCCTCAGAAGCCGAAACGCTTTTCTCGAGCGCGGCACGGGTATCCGCGGAAAACCGGGAAATATCGCCGAACACATTCATCCTGATGTTCTTTTTTAACATCCTGGGTATGTACTCCGACACCATATCCCGTATTATCCCGGTAAGGGCATCCACCTCGTCCCGCGGACGCGACCAGTTTTCGGTGGAAAAGGCATACACGGTAAGATATTTTACGCCCAGATCGGAGCACACGTCCGCAGTGCTTACGAATACGTCGAAGCCGCGGCGATGTCCGTAACTTCGGGGCATCATCCGCTTTTTTGCCCAGCGCCCGTTGCCGTCCATAATAACGGCGATATGCTCCGGTATTTTCAGCTCCGCCATACTATATTTCCATTATCTCTTTGGTTTTCTTCGCCACGCAGACGTCAACCTCTTTGATATATTTATCGGTGAGCTCCTGAACGTTCTTCTCCGACGCTTTCTGCTCGTCCTCGGTCATTTCGCCGTTTTTCTTCATGACCTTGCACTCGTCGTTGGCTTCGCGGCGTATGTTGCGCATCGCAACCTTTCCGTCCTCGCCCATTTTGGTGACCTGTTTTACAAGATCCTTTCTTCTCTCCTCGGTAAGGGTCGGGAAACAGAGGCGAAGCGACTTGCCGTCGTTCTGGGGAGTGATACCGAGATCGGACGCCATTATCGCCTTTTCTATCGGCTTAAGCATATTCGTCTCCCACGGAGTGATGAGCAGGGTGCGGGGATCGGGCGATTTGACGGAGGCAACCCCGTCGAGACCGGTGGGAGAGCCGTAATAATCCACCTTGATTTTATCCAGCACCTTGGGGTTTGCCCGTCCGACGCGTATGCCGTCGTAATCCTCGGTGAGCACAGCTATCGTCTTCTTCATTTTTTCCTCGTAAGGTCTCAGCTCAAGTTTCATTATAGTTCTCCTCCGTTATTATATGATTCTGTGTACTTTAATTTTCGAGTATGGTGCCGACCCGCTCTCCGCAGGCGGCGGAATATATGTTTTCGGGCTTTTTAAGTTCGAACAGCAGAACCGTGAGCCCGTTTTCCCGCCCGAGCGCTCCGGCAGCGGTATCTATTGCATGAAGATCCTTTTCGATCATTTCATCGTAGGTTATGCGATCGTACTTAACCGCATCCGGATACTTCGACGGGTCGCGGTCGTATATTCCGTCAACATTTTTTGCGAGCATTGCGACGTCCGCCTTTATCTCCGCCGCGCGAAGCAGCGCTCCCGTGTCGGTCGTAAAGAAGGGATATCCCGTTCCGCAGGCGAGTATGACCGCCTTGCCGGCCTCCAGATGCTCTATTGCCCGGTACTGCGAATAGTTTTCGCATATCTGTCCGACCGGTATCGCGCTCATTACCACGCATTCCGCGCCGGCGTTAATAACCGCATCCTGAATCGCCAGAGAATTGATAAGAGTCGCCAGCATTCCCATCTGGTCGGCGCGCACGCGGTCGATGCTGTGGCCGTGCTGACGCCCGCCCCGCCATATGTTCCCCGCACCGCAGACCACCGCGACCTGAATTCCGGAATCGATACAGCGCTTTATCTGCGCTCCGGTCTCCCTGAGGAACGCGGGATCGAGTATATTATCCTTCCCGGAGAGAGCCTCCCCGGACAGCTTAAGCAATATCCTGTTGTATTTCATTCGTATCTCCTCCGGAACGTATTTTCAGCCGGTATAGGCGGCAAGCTGCGGATCTATATAGGTGCTCCAGCCGATAAGGAACGCCGTAAGCGGACTCACGGTATAATCGCTGAGCGTAAGCGAGCGGGAATCCCCTGCCAGCATTATCGCATCGGGGAACAGCGTTCTTATATCGTCTGAGTCCCCGCGTTTATAAAGCTCCTCCGCTCCGCAGATACGGAGCAGCGCCGTGACGTATTCCGAAGCGTACTGTCCGCCGGAAGAAGCCGAAAAGAACATCGCACGCTCGCCGTAATACGTAAGATAATCCGTTGACGAGGTATCGCAGGGAATAACGTAATCGGTTCCGCGCTTGCAGGCGTGGAAGAAAACACATACGGAATTGTAGCCGTCCGGTGTATTCTGCTCGATATACCCGTTTACATCGGAATATATGGTTTTGGAAAACATCACATCAAGCCACGAAAGATCGTAAGACTGCGAAACCGAATCGAAATAAGTGTAATAAAGCGTCTGAGTGTCGATAACCAGCACGGTATCGCTGTAGCTGAGGCTGCGTTTCTCAAGCCAGCTGCAGGCATCCTCGACCGCCTGCTCTACAGTCTTCCGGTCGCTGTCTTCCCAGTCGCTGTACGTGTCCTCGATAAATACGTTGAGCACCAGCATCTTACCGGTCATCGACGGTGCGGAGCCCGAATTCTGAAGTGTGCCGAGATAAACGCTGTTCTCCCAGCCGACCTCTGTCTGGGCGGCGATATCCGAATCGATATACGCGAAGTACAGGCTGTCGTCGAGCTTCCATCCGTCTCCGGCGCTCATCGTAAGCTCGAAGTTAACGCCCGAAACGCTTACCGAAACGGCAGCGCTCTCGTCGCTGTACGAAACCACCGAAACCTCTGCTGACGAAAGCGACGCGGCGAAATCGGACACATATACATAGCGGAAGGCGGTCTTGCCCCCGTCGCTGACGACGGCATCCGGTCCGTAATCCGGATACGAAAGCATGCGCGCGGCGGTTTTTCCGGACGAATAGACGGAATAAGCAAGCGCCTCTATATCTGCGTATTCCTCATAATTGCTGCCGGATACGAGGGTATACCCCTTCTCCGCTGAGCTGTCGCCGGCGTAATCCGCGAGCGCTCCGCCCGCAAATATGCGGCACAGCTCTATATCCCGGGCGATAAGCCTTTCGGCAGCCTCCGTAACCTCCTCAAGCGTATACGGCGAATCGTCCGGTTTTTCCGATATCTCGGACGGCTCGGATACCTCGCTTTCCGTACCGCTCTCGGCTGTATCGTCCCTGCAGGCGCTGAGCGAAGCGGTCAGCGGAAGCAACACCGCAAGCAGCAGCGGTAATAACCTTCTCATAATGACATTTCTCCTTTCCGGAGCCTGTATCTTATCGTATTATTATAACAAATACGCCGCGGATTATCAACCGTATTGTGAAAACTCACTCAAAAAGCCGCATATCCGCGTTGTAGAGCCCTTTCCGCGTAATTTTTGCGGCTCCCGGCGCGACCCCGAAATACTCCGCTATGTACGCCGGGTTAAGACACCGGTCCGGCGCGGCGCATACCACGGCGTCAATCACTTCGCCCGAAACCGAAGCCGAAGCGATCATATCGGATATATCGGTTTCTTTTTCGCCGCTTTTGGTTCGCTTGTTCACCACCATGCTTCCGGAAAGCTTTTCGGCAATTTCCGAATCCGCAAGCCGGATACCGAGCTCGACAGAATACCGTGCGAACGCGCAGTCGCCGATCTTCATAACCGGAGCGGCGGCGCGAATAACTCCGATTCCCTTCGGCAGGGTTGCGCGCAGACGCTCCGCGACCTCGTCGAATCCGATTTCATCGTTGTCGATACGGAAATCGGCAACCTCGTAATCGCTTTCCTGAAATATGGAAAGCGGCTGCGCAAAAACGAGCTTGACATGCGGATTATATCCCTCGGTGTATCCGATATTGAGCCCGGTGCGGACGAGCGCACGGGTCATCGCACGGGACAGATCGAGATGCGATATGTATCTTACCATGCCTTTTTTTGTAAAGAACAATCTTACGGGCAGCATTTTCTCTCACCTCCGAGGCAGGAAGCTCCGCATCCCGAGCATACGGTGCGGCAGTCCGGCGTAGTTACTCCCTTTACCGATCTGTCCGCCTCGCGCAGGAGAAAGCTCTTGGTAACTCCGCAGTCGATATGGTCCCACGGGAGCAACTCGTCGTGCGGGATACGGCGGCAGGCGTAAAAGTCAATATCCAGCCCGACCGACGCGAAAATATCGCACCAATTATCGTAATCGAAGTATTCGTCCCAGGCGTCGAACCGCTGACCGCGGCGGCACGCTTCCGCTATCGCCGCCGATACCCTGCGGTCGCCCTTGGCGAACACAGCCTCGATACGGGACACCCTCGCGTCGTGGTACGAATAGCGTATCTTGCGTGTCTTAATAAGCCCTTTAAGCAGTTTTTGCTTTCTTTCGAGCTCCTCAAGGCTGTCCTGGGGTTCCCACTGGAAAGGCGTGAACGGCTTCGGAACAAAGCACGATACCGAAATATCCACCTGTACGCTGCGGCGCGGCCGTTTTTCGGCGTAGAATTCGTCCACTATCTTCTGCGAAAGACCGGCTATTCCGGCAATATCCTCATCGGTTTCGGTCGGAAGTCCGTTCATGAAGTACAGTTTAAGCGAATCCCTTCCGCCGGAAAACGCTTTTCCGCAGGCGGAGAGTATTTCCTGCTCGGTTATGTTCTTGTTAATAACGTCGCGCAGACGCTGGGTGCCCGCTTCGGGCGCAAATGTAAGACCGCTCTTGCGGACGCTCATGACCTTTTTCATCAGCTCCTCGTAAAACGCATCTATGCGCTGCGAAGGAAGCGAAAGCGATATCTTTTTATCCTCGGTCCAGGTTAAGAGACGGTCGATAAGCTCGTCGAGCCGCGTATAATCGCTTATGGAAAGAGAGGAAAGAGACATTTCGCTGTAGCCGCTGTTTTTCTGACAGTCCCGGGCGCAGCTGTCGAGCACTCCGGGGCTTTTCTCGCGGTAAGGACGGTAGACAATTCCGGCCTGACAGAACCTGCAGCCGCGTATACAGCCGCGGGACACCTCGAGCGCTATCCGGTCGTGTATTACGTCGAGATACGGAATCTCTGACGCTACGGGATAAAACACCTTGTCGAGATCCGTGATTATACGCTTTGTAATCTTATCCGGAACACCCTCCGCTTTCGGCGCGAACGAATTCAATGTTCCGTCGGAATTGTACGAAACCTCGTACAGCGACGGGACATAGAAGCCGTCAAGCTCGGTCGCACAGCGGTAAAGGAACCGTTCGCGGCTTTCGCCCTTTGCACGGCTGTCCCGGTACAGCTCCGCCAGCTCGGGCAGCGCCTCCTCTCCCTCTCCTATGGAAAACACGTCGAAGAAATCCGCCATCGGCTCGGGGTTATAGGTGCAGGGTCCGCCGCCGATAATAAGCGGATATCCGTCCCCCCGCTCACGGGCGAGCGCGGGTATTCCGGCGAGCGACAGCATATTCAGCACGTTCGTATAGCACAGCTCGTACTGCATCGTAAAGGCAACTATATCGAAATCCTTCACCGGATCGCCGCTTTCCAGCGCAAACAGCGGAGTACCGGTCTCGCGCAGGACCGCCTCCATGTCCGTCCACGGGGCAAAGCATTTTTCGCACCATACCCCGTCCATCCGGTTGAAGCAGCCCATAAGTATCTTCATTCCGAGGTTGGACATACCTATCTCGTAGGTATCCGGAAAGCAGAAGCAGATGCGGGTGTCCACATTGCTTTTATCCTTAACCGTCTCGCCGTATTCGCCTCCGGTATATCTGCCGGGCTTTGAGACCCGCGACAGCAGAGCGGCATATCTGTCGTCGTTCATCGGTTTCCTCCGTGCATCGCATCGTTGAAATTATCGATAAGGAAGGTCAGCTCGGAAAACACGTTGTACGAGTATGCCCCGTTCACATCGCTTTTGCTGCATATTACGAGTATGTACGGGCGGTCGGCAAGGACTATCGCCGCATCGTGCAGCGACGGCTCGATCCCGTTGTCCTCGCCGTACTTGTGCGCTATTTTCCATTTAAGACCCGCGGCGGTTATAAGCTCGTTGTAGCTGGTGTTGCACATAAGCTCCATGACCCACGCACCCGAATCGGATTCGAGCGAATAGTTATAGACATCGAGCATCATCACGGCGAGATCGCGGGTCGATATAAGCCCGAACTTATACCAGGTAGGCGCGCCTACGTTGGTGTTTTCGTTGCCGATCGAGCTGAGATAATCCGAAAAAGCCTGCTGCCCGTAATGCTGGAGCAGATGTATATACGCGGTATTGTCGGATTCGGTTATCATAATCGATATCAGGTATTCCGCGGAAAATGCCTTGCCGACATCGGCTTTGGTAAGCACCCCGCTTCCGCCGTAGTACTTCTTTATGGTTATCTCCTCCGAAAGGTCGGCGCCGGAGCGGAGAATGAACACCGCAAGCGACGGCTTTATTACCGAGCATGTCTGGTATATCGTATCCGCCCCGTATCCGAAGCTGCACCCCGATTCGAGGTCGATGTACATAAACGTGAACTTGTCGGACGCGGACGCTCCGTCGAACGGGCTGTTTACCTCGCCTTCCGCGGCGCCTTCGTGCGGAACGTAATGGTATTCGCCCCTTCCGTAAAGATAATTCACGAAGCTGACAACAGCCGCGAATTCGTTTACGGCGGGAGACGGGTCGAAATCGTATTCAAACCCGTTGTCGTGCACGGTATCACCTTTTACAAAATAACTCACGGGCTCATTCGACTCTTCTGCGGATTCCTCCGGGACAGATACATCTGCTGAGCTTACGTCGGTTCCGGAAATTGTCTCCGAAACGTCGGTTCCGGAGCTTTCTCCGCCGTCCCCCAAAAGATTGCAGGACGAGAGAACAAGCGCAAGCAAAAGTACGGCGGCAATCAGTTTCTTCATTGTTCAAGCACCTTTCTTAGATATTGTCCGGTATAGGACGCTTCGCAGGAGGCGACCTGCTCGGGAGTTCCGGCGGTGACAACGGTACCGCCCGCATCTCCGCCCTCCGGCCCCAGGTCGATAATATAATCCGCGGTCTTGATAAGATCGAGATTGTGTTCTATTACTATTACGGTGTTCCCGGAATCGACAAGCCGCTGAAGCACGCCGCGAAGCTGGTCTACATCCTCGGTGTGGAGACCCGTGGTCGGCTCGTCAAGTATATACAGGGTTTTGCCGGTGGATACCCTCGCAAGCTCCGCCGCCAGCTTTACCCGCTGCGCCTCACCTCCGGAAAGGGTAGTCGAGGACTGTCCGATTTTAATATACCCGAGCCCTACCTCCGAAAGAGTCTTCAGCTTTCTGTATATCTTGCGGTAGTTTGCAAAGAACTCAAGGCCTTCGTCCACCGTCATCTCGAGCACATCATATATGCTTTTGCCCTTGTATTTCACCTCGAGAGTTTCGCGGTTGTAGCGCTTTCCGCCGCAGACATCGCATTTGACGTAGACATCAGGCAGAAAGTGCATCTCGATACGAACGGTACCGTCACCCTCGCAGGATTCGCATCTTCCGCCCTTTATGTTGAAGGAAAACCTTCCCTCCTTGTAGCCGCGCTCCTTTGCGTCGGGAGTCGCCGCGAACACGGCGCGTATATCGGTGAACATACCCGTATAGGTCGCGGGGTTTGAACGCGGGGTGCGTCCGATCGGCGACTGATCTATCTGAATAATCTTGTCGATATTCTCAAGGCCGTCTATTCCGGTGCATTTTCCCGGAACGGCGCTGAGCCGCCCGAGAGCTCTCGACGCGCCCTCACAGAGCACCGAATTGACCAGGGACGATTTACCCGACCCGGAAACGCCCGTAACGCATATGAAGCAGCCGAGCGGGAAGGCGACATCGATATTCTTGAGGTTGTTCTGCGACGCTCCGCGCACCGTAATAAACTGCCCGTTGCCGCTCCTGCGGGACTCGGGGACGGAAATGCGCTTTCTGCCCGAAAGATACATCCCCGTGAGCGAGCGGGAGCAGCCGCATATATCCTCCGGCCTGCCCTCGAACAGCACCTCTCCTCCGTGTATTCCCGCACGCGGCCCTATATCGACAAGATAATCCGCGGCGCGCATGGTATCCTCGTCGTGCTCGACCACGATTACCGTATTCCCGAGATCCCGCAGCCGCTTAAGCGTATTTATTAACTTCATGTTGTCGCGCTGATGCAGACCGATGCTCGGCTCGTCCAGAACGTACAGCACCCCGACCAGCGCCGACCCGATCTGGGTGGCGAGACGTATACGCTGTGCCTCTCCGCCCGACAGGCTTCCCGCGGCGCGCCCGAGCGTAAGATATTCGAGACCCACGCTCTCGAGAAATCCCAGCCGGGCGTCTATCTCCTTGCGTATCTCCTTTGCAATACTCTCGGCGGACGGGGACAGTTTAAGCCCGGCAATAAACGACCGGAGCTCCGTAACGGATAAATCGCACAGCTCGCTGATATTCTTTCCTCCGACCGTGACCGCAAGCGCTTCTCTGCGGAGCCTTCTTCCCCCGCACGAGGGGCACGGTACATACTCCATAAACGCTTCGTAGTATTCCCGCGCTTCCGGCGAAGTGTTGCTCTCGTAGCGGCGTTTTACCATGTTCACTATTCCCTCGAATCGGGGAATGCCGTAATTGCGCCTGACGTACTTGTTGCCGTACATCAGTACCTTGTAGCCTTCTTCGCTCATATCCTTTATCGGCGTATGGACATCCCAGCCGTAGTGCTTTCCGACCGAATTGAACAGCTCGAAGGTATAGCTCTTCGGCTCGAATGACTTGAACCCGTTGCAAATGACCGCTCCGCTGAACAGCGAAAGCGATTTGTCGGGTATAAGACGTTCGGGCGATACCACATAGTTATATCCGAGCCCCGTGCAGTCCTCACAGGCGCCGACCGGACTGTTGAAGGAAAACAGACGCGGCTCAAGCTCTCCCAATGATATTCCGTGCTCTCGGCAGGCGAAATTCTGCGAAAAAACCAGCTCCTCGCCGGTGTCGGCTACGTTTATTTTTATAATTCCCCCCGCGAGCGACGACGCCGTTTCGATACTGTCGGTAAGGCGGGTATTTATGTCGTCATGCCGCATTATCAGGCGATCGACCACTATGTCGATATCGTGCTTCAGGTTCTTGTCAAGCTCTATATTTTCGGAAAGATCGTACACGCTGCCGTCCACCCTTACACGGACAAATCCGGCGCGGCGCGCATCCGCCAGAACCTTTTCGTGCATGCCCTTTTTACCGGCGACGACCGGCGCGAGCACCAAAAACCTGGTGCCCTCCGGCAATGTTAGTATTCTCGATACTATCTCGTCCACCGACTGACGGCTGATCTCCTCGCCGCATATGGGGCAGTGGGGCACGCCGATACGGGCAAACATAAGGCGCATATAATCGTATATTTCGGTAACCGTTCCGACTGTCGAGCGGGGATTGCGGCTGGTCGTCTTCTGATCAATGGCTATTGCGGGCGAAAGCCCGTCTATAAGGTCGACGTCCGGCTTGTCGAGCTGTCCGAGAAACTGCCTCGCGTAAGACGAAAGCGATTCGACGAACCGGCGGTGTCCCTCGGCGTATATCGTATCGAACGCGAGCGAAGACTTGCCGGAGCCCGACAGACCCGTGAAAACTATCAGCTTGTTTCTCGGCAGGGTTACCGATACGTTTTTAAGATTGTGCGCCCTCGCACCCCTGACAATGATATCCGATGCCATGTCTCAGTTCCTTACATCATTTTTTTAATAAGATCACGCAGCTCGGCGGCGGTCTCGAAGTCGAGCGCCTTCGCCGCTTCCTTCATCTGTCTTGTAAGCTCTTCTATCCTGCGTTTTTTCTGCGGTGCGGACATACGCTTCACCTTTTCGGGGGTGTCCTTCTTTCCGGTTATACCGATATTGTCGCGTATCTCCTTTATTATGCTGCGCGGCGTAATTCCGTGGGCGATATTGTATTCGTTCTGGATAGTGCGGCGGCGCACGGTTTCGTCTATAGCGCGGCGCATCGACGATGTTATCGTATCGGCATACATTATCACCTTGCCGTTTACGTTTCTCGCGGCTCTGCCGGTCGTCTGTATAAGCGAGGTGTCGCTTCGGAGGAAGCCCTCTTTGTCGGCGTCGAGTATGGCAACAAGCGATACTTCCGGAAGATCAAGCCCCTCTCTCAGGAGATTTATCCCGACCAGCACGTCTATATCGCCGCTCCGCAGTTCGCGGATAAGATCCATACGCTCCAGCGCATCTATTCCGTGGTGCATGTAACGGCATTTTACTCCGGCAGAAACAAAATAATCCGAAAGATCCTCCGCCATTTTCTTGGTGAGTGTGGTGACCAGCACCCTCTCGTTTCTCCCGGCGCGGACGCGTATCTCGCCGAGCAGGTCGTCCACCTGCCCTTTTACCGGACGCACATCTATTTCCGGGTCGAGCAGTCCCGTCGGGCGGATTATCTGCTCCGTAACGAGCTGGGATCTCTCCTTCTCGAACGCTGCGGGAGTGGCGGAAACGTATATTGTGCTTCCCTTTTTTTCAAGAAATTCATCAAATGTAAGCGGACGGTTGTCATACGCCGACGGAAGCCGGAAACCGTAATCTATAAGATTCTTTTTTCTGGCGCGGTCGCCGCTGCTCATTGCCCGTATCTGCGGTACGGTTACGTGGCTTTCGTCGATAAGCAGCAGGTAGTCGGACGGGAAAAAGTCAAGCAGTGTGTACGGAGCGCTTCCCGGCTTTCTGCCGGACAGCACGCGCGAATAATTCTCGACTCCGCTGCAGAAGCCCATCTCGCTTATCTGCTCGGCGTCGAACATGACCCTCTCACGTATGCGCTGGGCCTCTATATACTTCTGCTGCTTCTCAAAATATTCGATTCTTTCGTCAAGCTCCGAAAGTATCTCCTTTACGGCGGTTTTGCGTTTTTCCGCGTCGGTGACATAGTGAGACGCGGGATATACCGCGGCATGAGCAAGGCGCGATATCGTCTCGCCCGTTACGACGTTTATCTGCGAAATCCGCTCTATTTCATCTCCGAACAGCTCGACCCTGAGCGCGAACTTGTCCGTATTGGGCGGGAATATTTCAATTACATCGCCGCGCACGCGGAAGTTGTTGCGCTCAAACCCGAGGTCGGAGCGCGAAAACTGAAGCGAAACCAGCCGTTTTATAATATCACGCTGCGGGAATATCATTCCGGGCCGAAGCGAAATTACATTTCGGCGGTATTCTTCGGGGTCGCCCAACGAATATATACATGATACCGAAGCGACGACTATAACGTCCCTGCGCTCCATAAGCGATCCGGTAGCCGAATGACGGAGCTTATCGATCTCGGAATTGATGGCGGAGTCCTTTTCGATATATACGTCCTTACCGGGGACATAGGCCTCCGGCTGATAATAATCGTAGTACGAAACGAAATATTCCACCGCGTTATCGGGGAACAGCGCACGGAATTCCCCGCAAAGCTGCGCCGCGAGTGTCTTATTGTGGGCAAGCACCAGGGTCGGACGGTTTGCGGCGGCGATAACATTCGCCATGGTAAAGGTTTTTCCGGACCCGGTTACGCCCACAAGGGTCTGGTCCGTATATCCGCGGTCAAGTCCTTCGCACAGTTTTTTTATTGCCTCCGGCTGATCGCCGGTCGGAGCGTATTCACTTACCAGCCTGAATCTGTCCATATAGCCTCTTTTCTCAGCTTGCGGAAAATAACTTATCGTATTATTCTATCATATGTCCCGTACAAATACAAGAAAAAATTCATATCTTCCGTATTGCGTTTTCCGGCAAGGTACTGTATAATACATACAAATGTTACAAGCGAGGTCATTGCAATGAAAAAATTTACTGCCGCACTGCTGTGCGCGCTTTTGCTTTTCACTCTGTGCTCCTGTGCCGGCAACGACGACAATGCACCCGACGGAACGACCAAGGTCGTAAACGAGCCGATAGGCTGTACCGTATATTACCCCGAGGGCTGGAAGGTGGACCGTAACGACGGAATGCTTACCCTGCTTTACGATACCTCCGCCTCTTCCATGGTTAGCACCTATGCAAGCATATCCGTAAACCTGTATTCGACTGACTGCAAGGATTATACAGCTTATTGGGAAGCGAGCGCAGACAGATTCGCGACCGAGCTTAAAGACTTCAAGCTTATCGAGAATACCGAGACAAAGCTCGGTAAGGTAACCGCCGGCTGCTACCACTACACCGCCACCGTTGACGGCAGTACTTATCACTTCGTTCAGGCGATAGCCGTGGGCTCGTACGAAGCGTATATCGTCACCTTCACCGCTTCCGAGGACGATTATGAAGACCGGCGCGGAGATTTTGATACAATTATCGGTTATTTTGAGTTCAACTGACCTTGACAACCGTAAAAAACTGTGATATAATTCATGTCGCTGCGGTAACGCGGCGGCATATGGGGGCTTAGCTCAGTTGGTTAGAGCACCTGCCTTACAAGCAGGGGGTCACAGGTCCGAGTCCTGTAGTCCCCACCATCATCCCGAACGGCTTACAGCCGTCCGGGATTTTTTACCGCACGGCGAACGGAGACGGTGTTATGACCGATATGCGCGGTTATTCCTCCCGGCGGGATTCCGAAAACGTCATCACCTCCCGCAAGGCGGAGAGCCGGACGACTTTCACCGATAAAAAGACGGCGTTCTCCGGCGACTTTTACTTCGGGTTTATCCGCTGCATAACCGAAGGCCGCTTCACTGTGTACCGCTGCGAGCTTACAGCGGACAGGCGGTACCGCGGAAAGCCGCAAAGCAGACGCCTGACAGAACAAGAGTAAAAACGACGGAACGGCATTAATCTGCCGTTCCGTTCTGCATATTCGTTTATTGTCTTCAGTTTGCCGCGCCCGGTGTGTTAACCGTGAACGAGAATGACTTGCTCTCAAGCCCGAAGCTGTCCACAGCGCGTACGGTTACGGTAAACTCCGAGTTACCGGGAAGATTGCTCAGGGTTATGACCGTCGTATCGCTCATATCTGCGGGGTCGGCGTGGAGATAGAAATCGGAGAAGGTCTTGAACGACGAAACAACGGAGCCGTCCTTGCTGACTTCGATGTAATAGTGATGCACAAGGTCATCGTCCACCGCGGATGTTATTTTGAACGCGACGCTGCAAAGACCCGTGGAATACTGCTCCTTGCTGAGAAGCTCGACGCTTACGCCGTTTGCGAAGGACGGAGCGGCATTATTCGCAGTGCGGGAGGAATCGTAGTTTTTGTTCGCACCGGAGGTGCCGGGCGCCGATATCTCCCACGGAGTCTTTATAATCTCGCCGGAGGTGAAATCGAGCCGGGTAATACGGACGTTATTGTTGGCATCGACCTCGAGAACCAATCCGTTGCTTACCTGTTTGCAGTCGGCGGTCACCGCGCCCGCGCCGGTCTGGGTATAACCGGGATCGATAGCCATGTAATAGACAGATCCGGTGCCGAGAGAGGTAAATCCGGTCTGAGAAATACTGCGCTCGTCGTTGAGCGGATAATGCACGTGTCCGGCAAAGGTCACGCACTGCGGATATTCGGCAAATATGCCGTTAAGCTCGTCGGAATACCAGCAGGTGCCGCTGCCGGGCAGGTCGCTGCCGTATACGGTACCGTACAGCTGGGCATGGGTCGCGAAGAATATAGGCTTGGAGGGGTCATCGGCGGCGGCATCGGACAGAGCGCCGCGCAGCCATTCGATAGTTTCCTCGGAATAATGACACTTTCCGTCGCTTCCGTAGTAATCGGTCACCTCGAGAGTTATAAAATGATATCCGTTGACCACGGCGTGACGGTTGCCGGAATCTATGCTGTCCTTATCGATATCGGCGGAATAGAAGAATTCGGGATATACGGTCGGGTACAGATCGGGTCCGTTTCCGCCGTATCCGTCGTGGTTGCCGAGAGCGTATATAACGGGTATCCCGTCCGGATAGTACTCTTCGATAACAGAACCGAATATCGCGGCGTGCTCGGCTGTGCCTCCGTCGGTAAGGTCGCCGGCGAAAAGAAGCGCGTCAACGTCGTACAGGCTGTTTATCAGATCGAGCGCGGCACGGAATTTTTTGTCCTGCTGGGTGCCCGTTGTTCCGCTCTCGTGCACATCGGACATTGCGGCAAAGGTAAGTACGATGCTGTTTTCGTCGAATGCTACCGACGGGGGAAGCTTTTCGCCGGTATCGCAGGCGGCAAACGAGAAAGCAAGCAGCGCAGTAAGTAAAACGCAAATGATTTTTTTCATACGCGGTTTCCTCCGGTTTTGTTTTAGGGTATTGTACCATATCCTGCGGAAGTTTTCAATATTAAAAAACGCCGTTTGGGCAAAAAAAGCAAAAAACCGTTCATAAGACAGTGCGTTTTTGTTAACTATAAGCCCCCGCTCTTGTTGCAAATCCTCTTGTTCGAGAGTATAATCAGTTCAACAAAAGATAGGAAGGGTCTGTTTATGACCGTACTGTTTCAAATCGGCGTGGCTCTGTTCGCGGGGTTGCTTATGTCCCGTCCCGCAAAAAAGCTCGGACTGCCCGCCGTTACCGGATACCTTATTGCCGGACTTCTTATCGGTCCGTACACGCTCGGCGCGCTCGGAATCGACGGGCTGGGCTTCACTTCATTTGAACAGGTGCATTCGCTCGGCATAATATCCGACGTCGCGCTCGGCTTTATTGCGTTTGCTATCGGCAACGAATTCCGTCTTTCCCAGCTTCGGAAGACCGGCAAACAGGCGACGGTAATAGCCGTGTTTCAGGCGCTTGCCGCCACGCTTCTGGTGGACGTGCTGCTTATCGGGCTGCATTTCATTATCCCCGACAAGCTTTCGCTTTCCACCTGCATAACGCTCGGAGCTATTGCGACCGCAACCGCTCCCGCCGCCACCCTTATGGTCGTGAACCAGTACAAGGCAAAGGGTGAGCTTACCGATCTGCTGCTGCCGATAGTCGCGCTGGACGACGCGGTGGGGCTTATCGTCTTTGCCGTATCGCTCGGGATAGCAAAAGCGCTGCAGAGCGGCACCTCGCTGAGCATAATCAACGTTGCCGTAAACCCGCTTATCGAGATTATCGGGTCGCTGCTGCTCGGAACGCTCGCCGGACTTGCATTCAATTTTTCCGAAAAGTTCTTTCATTCCCGCTCCAAGAGAATGTGCATATCCATAACCTATGTAATTCTGACCGCGGCGGTTTCGATGCTTAAATTCGATATTCCCGGCACCGGTATAAAAATCGGTTTTTCGTCGCTGCTCACCTGCATGATGCTGGGGACGGTATTCTGCAACGCCTGCGATTTTTCGGAAGAACTCATGGCGAAGGTGGACCGCTGGACGGCTCCGCTGTTTGTGCTGTTCTTCGTTATAAGCGGCTCCGAGCTTGACGTTGCGGTGTTCGGGGATATAGCTGTCGTCGGTATAGGCCTGCTGTATATACTGGCGCGCTCCGGCGGAAAGATTATCGGCGCTTCAGTAAGCTCAAAATTCATGAAATGCAGCAAAAAAATTCAGAAATATCTCGGAATAACGCTTCTTCCCCAGGCGGGAGTCGCTCTCGGCATGTCGGTCACTGTCGCCGAGGAGCTCGGCGCGGAGGGTGCAATCATAAGAAATATAGTTCTGTTTGCGGTACTTATATACGAGCTCGCAGGCCCCATGCTTACCAAAATCGCGCTTACCAAATCCGGAGATATAGTACCCCAGGAATCCGTAAAAGTGCCCGAATCCGACCGGCAGAAATGGTAATACCGGAAATCGTGTCAATTCTTCACGGCGAACCATGTTTCGCCGTGAATTTTTACCCTTCGCCGCGGTTTTCTTGTTGACATTGCCGTACACGTGCGATACAATATTCCGGAAAGAACGGAGAGGTTATGAATGGACACAGTTACATATGCAGTCGTTGTGACAGCTCTTGCAGGGATAGTGGGAACCGGACTGGGCGGATTGCTTGCCGCTTTTATCGGCCGTGATTCCGATAAAAACGTAAGCCTGCTGCTGTCCTTTGCTGCGGGAATAATGCTTGCAGTCGTATCGTTTGACCTGCTGCCCGACGCGATACACCCCGAAGGCTCCGCCGAAAGCATCGGTATATATACGGTTATAGGAGGAACCGCCGTCGGCTATGTCGTTATAGCACTGCTCAACCGTATTATCGACCGCCGTGCCGACCGCGAGGTGCCGCATATAGACAAGGATCACCCGAAAACCGCCGATTCGCTCGGCGAGCTTATCCACAGCGACCATTACGAGGTCCACAAAAACCGCAAATCCGAGCTGTTCACCGCCGGAGTTGTGATGGCGTTCGCCATAGCGCTCCATAATATGCCCGAGGGTATGGTTATAGGAGCGTCTTTCGCTTATTCCGACATTTCCTCCACAGCCGCCACCGGCGCTCTGCTGCTGGCGATCGTTATCGGCTTTCACAACATACCCGAGGGAATGGCTGTCGCCGTGCCGCTTATAGCCGGAGGAACGAAAAAGTTCAAGGCGGTGCTGCTTACCGCGCTGTCCGGTGCACCCACCGTTATCGGAGCGCTTATCGGTTACTGGATCGGCGCGATGTCGCCGCTTGCGCTGTCGTTTTCAATGAGCTTCGCCAGCGGAGCCATGCTGTACGTCATATTCGGCGAACTGCTCCCGGAATCGATACTCATCTGGAGGTCGAAGCTTCCGGCGTTTATGGTCCTGTGCGGTATTGCGGTGGGAATGCTGGTCGTTTACGCATAACACGGCAAAACGGGGGTAAGCCGCCGGCATACCCCCGTTTTATGTTTTTATTTCCCTCTGAGCGATCCGAGCACGGTCTTAACCGCAATCAGCACTGCGCGGTCGATATCCTTCTGATCCATGTGCGGAACCGGGATTTTCCGTGCGGCGGCAATAGAATCCGATACGGGAAGATGAATAAAGCCCGCCGGAACCGCCGCGCACCCGAGAAGCGAGTACATAAGGTCGTTGCATACGTAAGTGCCCGCGGAATCCGATATCTTTGCGGGTATACCTGCCGCGGTGAGCGCACCGACTATTTCGTCGGACGGCAGAGTCGAACTGAGCTGCGGAGCGCCGTCCCGGGCTATTGTGTCCGCGGTAAATATCTGCCCTTCGTTGTCGGGTACGGTGCAGTTTCTTACGTTTTTTGCAATAAGCTCCGGGGTTACGCTGTCCCTTCCCGCCGCCTGCCCGAGCGATACGACCGCATCGGGACGGATTACAAACATAAGCGACCGGATAACCTCTCCGCATCGTCCGAACACCACGGGAAGAACCGCTTTTACGACCATATCTTCACCGATTATTTCCGGCAGTGCCGAAAGCGCATTAAGCGACGAATTTTCCGCATCCGGACCGAACGGGCCGAACGCGGTGACGAGAATCTTCATATATTACGATCACCTCATATACAAGGATAATACCATTGCGTACGGCAAAAATCAACCTCCGCCGGCGTTGACTTTGTATACGGGGTCGGATATAATCAGCAAAAAGGAACGGAGCGTTTATGGAACACATCGAAGTTGTACATCAGAATTATCATATGCAGGGATTTTCGTCTTACAACGGTTTTATGTACTGGTCGTTCACCGACAGTCTCGTAAAAACCACGCTTTCCGGTACGGTAAAACGTCAGACCGAGGTACACGGCGGTCATCTCGGGGATATAGACTGCTTCCGCGGGAAGATATACGCGAGCTATCTCGGCTTTCCGGGAGAAGGAAAGGTGTGGGACGATTGGTCAAGCTTCCGAATAAAGGTATACGACTGCGAAACGCTTGAGCAGACCGCAGACATCAATCTCGATATCTGCGACCGCTACAAGGCGATTGCCGGCAGCGAAAGCGATACCCGGGGCTTCCGCGGTGTCGACGGAGTTGCATTCGGTAAAGACCCGTCCACCGGCGCGGATTCGATGTTCGTAGCCTGCGCCGTTCTTACGGACGAACGGTTTTCCGACCAGATAATCCTTCAGTTCACACCCGAAGGCGATTATCTGCGCGAATACCGCATACCCACCGGGAACACGGTGTTCGGAATACAGAATCTCGACTGCGACCCCGAAACCGGTGAGTTCTGGTTTTCGACCTACGGCAGGGAAAAGCCGTACCAGCCGCGCGAAACGCTTTACAGAATAACCCCGGACCTTAAGCGGATCGCCGCAAAGTACGAGTTTTCTTCCCCGTACGGCTTTGAGTGCATGGGCGGAGGAAAATACCGGGCTTCGCTTCAGGGCGGCGTAAACGGAGACCGCTGCGGAACCGCATATGTCTGCGACGGCAGCTTCTTCAACACGGTAAAAAGCGAATCCGAGATAAACGCCTACATAAACGGATTATTAAACGGTTAACACACATAAAGGGGAAAACCATATGAAAAAACTGTTTGCCGCCGTTTTGGCGCTTATGACGGTGCTGTCGGTTTCCGCCTGCGGCGCCGTCGGCGAACCGTCCGCCGACGCCAGCCGGGACGGCGAGAGCGACGCGGCGGGATTCGGAAGCGCTTCGGAGAATCCGTCCGGCGACGGCGTAAGCACCGAAGACTCCGGCACGGACGATTCCGCACGCACCTTTTCCGCGGACGACATATACGTCGCGCTGGGAGATTCGATATGCCGCGGGTACGGCCTTGCCGACCCGCAGGCGGAATGCTATTCGTCGCTTATCGGCAGCGATTACGGCTGTGCCGTATACAACTACGGCGTTGACGGACAGACCTCGGGCGAGCTGCTGGATATGCTCATGTCCGGAGAGGCGGAAATGATCGGCAGCGCGACCGTTATCTCAATAAGCACGGGAGCGAACAATCTGCTTCAGCCGGCATATCCGCTGCTCGGCAGCTTATATCAGAGCTTCGGCAAACCGGATGCGTCGATACCGGATATTTCCGGTGTCGTTGCCGATATGGACAACGGACTTAAGGAGCTGGCGGAAGACATTCCCGAAATAATATCGTATATCCGTTCAGTAAATCCCGACGCCGTTATAATCTTTCAGACGGTATATAATCCTTATGTCGGATTCGATGTCTTTACCTTCGACTCAGGCGGAGTATCTGTACCGTTCTCGGCGTTTGCCGGTTCCTGCGTATCCCGTATCAACTCCTTAATAACAGACTCCGCCGAAAGCTGCGGTTATATCGTATGCGACGTGTACGCAGGCTTTTCCGCCGCAGATTCCGACTGCGTCAACGCCGACCCGGTCGGCGGCAGCATCGATCCGCATCCCAACGCCTACGGACACAGACTTATCGCCGCGCTGATAGAGGAGTCGCTGAAATGAGAAACTACCGATATATCCTGTTCGACCTCGACGGGATGCTGCTCGATACCTCAGAGGGGGTGTACGAATGTGTGAAGTACTCCCTCAGGTCGTTCGGAATCGAGGTTACCGACGACGAAAGCCTTAAGCCGTATATGGGACCTCCGCTTAAATATTCGTTCTGCCGGTTTCACGGATTAACGCCGGAGCAATCGGAGCAGGCGTTAAAGCTTTACCGCGAGAAATACAACTCCGGGGGAATGTACCGCTGCCGGATGTTCGACGGCGTTCCCGAGCTGCTTGCGGAGCTGAAAAAGCGCGGGCACATACTCGGACTCGCGACCTCCAAGCCTGAGCGAAACGCCGTGCTGCTTATGAAGCACTTCGGGCTTGACAAATATCTCGACGAGATAACCGGGGCAAGCCTTGACGACAGCCGGTCGGACAAGCTGTCGGTGGTTATCGAAGCGCTGCGCCGGTTCGGAAACCCCGACAAGCGCGACGTGCTGCTTGTCGGAGACCGCAGATACGACACTGTCGGCGCGCACGGCGCCGGAATAAGCTCGTTCGGTGTATATATGGGCTGCGCCGAGCCGGGTGAGCACGAAGAAGCCGGCGCGGATTATATCACCGTCGGTATCGACGGGCTGTCGAAGGCGCTGCTCGAAAGCGACCCCGAATAAAAATAATAAGCCGGACGGGTTACCGTCCGGCTTTTGCGTTTTTTTGTTTTCAGCCGGCGCAAAGCGCCTCGGAATTGGTGCAGTAGAATATATCGCTTCTGCCGGAAAGGTATTTGCACAGCCGCTCGAACTCTCCCCAGCTTCCGCCGTCGGCGTCGAACTCATAGCTGTGTCCCCAGATATAAAACAGCATATCCTCGTCGCCGTTATCGGAAACAAACCTCTCTGCCAGACGGAATATCGCCTCGTCTGCGTGATGACAGGTGGGATT
The DNA here is from genome assembly GCA_004553575.1 of Clostridiales bacterium. Taxonomy (GTDB): domain Bacteria; phylum Bacillota; class Clostridia; order Oscillospirales; family CAG-382; genus SFLA01. The sequence goes on along the minus strand of SFLA01000005.1, from coordinate 12,036 downwards.
GTAAACGAGCGGATCGGGGCCGATACCGAACGACCCGGTCGAAACGGTGGTACGCGCCCAGCGAATACCGCAGTCACGCGCCGCGGATTCAACCGCTCCGTTGTGGGTGCCGTAGGCATACGCCATTCCTTTTATACTGCAGCCGAACAGTTCTTCGAGCGCCTTGCGGTCGCCGCCGATCTCGGCAAGCATTTCGTCCCGCGTCATTCCCGTGAGGTCGGCGTGTGTAACACCGTGTACGGCTATCTCGTGACCGCGGTACAGTTCCTTAAGGCCGTCCGGAGCCATACGCACTGCCTGCGCTCCGCGGTATTCCCATCGGCTTTCGGGAGTCATTATTCCGGAATTCAGATTAAATGTGCCCTTAAGTCCGTATTCGTTTAGTATTTTTACCAGCCGCGCGTCCTGAACGACGCCGTCGTCGTAGCTGAAGGTAAGCGCCTTTCGATACCCGTTCCACATATTATTCGTCACCTCCCGGTCATTTTACTTTTATTCCGTCGTAATGTCAAGATAATTATACACAGGGTGACATCTGACTATTGAAAAAGATGCGCAGTTATGTCATAATCTTATACGGAGGTGTTTTCGAATGAAAAGATCCGAGATAAACCGTATAATACTCGAAAACATGGATTTTATAAAGAGCCGGGGCTTCTGTCTGCCGCCGTTTGCCTTCTTCACGCCGGAGGAATGGGCGGAAAAAGGTCATGAATACGACGAAATACGCCGTAACATGCTCGGCTGGGACGTAACCGACTACGGCAGAGGAGACTTCGCTTCTACCGGGCTTTTTCTGTTCACGATACGCAACGGAAATCTTCACGGCGGAAGCGACAAGCCCTATGCCGAAAAACTGCTGATATCCGAAGAAGACCAATACAGCCCGATGCACTTTCACTGGAACAAGATGGAGGATATTATCAACCGCGGCGGCGGAAACCTTATGGTCGAGCTGTATTCCCGCGGCGAGAACGATACTCTCGGAACCGAACCGGTGACGGTCAACACCGACGGAAGGGTGTATACCGTCCCGTCCGGCACTGTAATACGTCTTACCCCGGGCGAAAGTATAACCCTGCGTCCCGGTCAGTACCATGCCTTCTGGGCGGAAAAGGGTCACGGAAAATGCCTGCTCGGAGAGGTGTCAATGGTAAACGACGACAACACCGACAACCGGTTCTACGAGCCTCAGGGAAGGTTTCCCGAAATCGAGGAGGACTGCCCGCCGGTATATCTGCTGTGCAACGAATACCCTGAGGCAAAATGATTATGAAAATACTTGTATTCGGAGAGGTGCTCTGGGATGTTTTCGGCGATAAGCGCGTTATCGGCGGAGCACCGTTCAATTTCGCCGCGCACTGCGCGCGGCTGGGCGCGGAGACATACTTCGTTTCCGCCGTCGGCAACGATAAAGCCGGCGCCGACGCCGCAAACGAGATACGCGCCCACGGAATCGACGGCAGATACACCGCCGTCAGCGACCGCCCCACCGGTATATGCGAGGTCACTCTGACCGAAGGACATCCGGAATACGATCTTAAGTCCGGCACCGCTTACGATTATATACCCTGCCCGGATACCGACATTGTATTTGACGCCTTATACTTCGGATCTCTTGCTCTGAGGGGCGAAGAATCGCGCAGGTCACTGCTGGAGCTGTCCGCCAAGGCTTCCGCCGCGGAACGGTTCTGCGATATCAACGTAAGGCAGGATTTCTGCACCGACGAGATTATTTCGATCTGCCTGTCGAACGCGACCGTACTCAAGTTCAGCCGCGAGGAAGCGGGGATATTCGGCGGCGGGAGCGACCATACCCGCGCCGCCGAACGGATTCTTAATGACTTCCCGAAAATACACACCGTTCTCGTCACACTCGATACCGACGGAGCAATGGCGTTTACGCGTTCCGGACGGTATTACGCTCCGGCGGAAAGGGTAACACCAGTGTCGTCCGTCGGCGCCGGAGACAGCTTTTCGGCGGCGTATCTCGTGAACCGGCTGTCCGGCACGGGGATCGGCGAATCTCTTTCCCGTGCCTGCACGCTTGCCGGGTACGTCGTTACACAGCTCGGCGCGGTGCCGGATTACCCTGCCGAGCTTATAAACAGAATATATCCCAACGGAGGAAAATAATGGATTATTACAGACATTCGGCAAAAAAGGTACTCGAGGAGCTTTCCGCAACCGAAGACGGACTGACCTCCGCCCAGGCGCAGGAGCGCATGGAAAAATACGGACTCAACAAGCTTGCGGAGGCAAAAAAGCCTTCGGTTATAAGCCTGTTCCTTAAAGAACTTACCAACCCGATGATACTTGTCCTGCTCGCCGCCGCGGCGGTCAGCGCGGTAACGGCAATAATATCGCACGAAAGCCTTGCCGACGTGTTCATTATACTTGCCGTAGTTGTGCTTAACGGCGTGCTCGGAGTGGTTCAGGAAAGCAAAGCCGAGAAGGCTCTGGAGGCGCTCCAGAATATGGCCGCCGCGACCAGCAAGGTAATGCGCGACGGCAGACTGCGCGTGCTCCGCAGCGATCAGCTCGTTCCCGGCGATATAATTCTTCTCGAGGCGGGCGACAGTGTTCCGGCAGACGGGCGGCTTATCGAATCCGCATCGCTCCAGATCGAGGAATCCGCGCTTACGGGCGAAAGCGTTCCGGTATACAAGGACACTGCGCCTGTCGGCGAGGACGGCGGATCGGTACCGCTCGGAGACAGAAAGAATTCCGTATATATGAGCGGTACGGTAGTGTACGGGCGCGGCAAAGCGGTGGTGACCGAAACCGGTATGAACACCGAAATGGGCAAGATTGCCGGCGCGATTTCCGCCGCAAAGGAGGGCGAAACGCCTCTTCAGAAAAAGCTGGCGCAGCTTTCGAAGACCCTTTCCTTCGCCGTAATCGGCGTGTGTATTTTCATATTCGGCTTTTCCGCCGTTAAAGAGCTTATCACCGACGGAGTGTTCCACGCCTCCGATCTGCTTAACACATTTATGATAGCCGTTTCGCTCGCAGTCGCGGCAATACCCGAAGGACTCGCCACGGTGGTGACCGTGGTGCTTTCGATCGGAGTTACCAAAATGGCACGCCGCAACGCAATAATCCGCCGCCTTACCGCGGTCGAAACTCTCGGATGTGCGCAGGTCATATGCTCGGACAAAACCGGTACCCTTACTCAGAACCGCATGACGGTAGTCGATCATTACGCGTCGGACGAAGGCCTTCTCGCAACGGCGATGACCCTGTGCAGCGATGCCGAGCCCGACGAAAACGGAATCGCCGTAGGCGAGCCTACGGAATGCGCTCTGGTCAACTACGCGACCGGGCTGGGCATATCCAAAAAGGCGCTTTCCGAAAAACTGCCGAGAATCGCCGAAGCTCCTTTTGACAGCGTACGCAAGCTTATGACCACGCTTCACCGCGACGGAGACCGTGTTACCGCCTTTACAAAGGGCGCTCCGGACGAGCTTATTACCCGCTGTACGCGGTTGTTCGAAAACGGTGAAGTAACCGAGCTTACCGAGGAAAAGCGTCGCGAGCTGCTTAATATAAACAAATCCTTTGCCGACCGTGCTCTGCGCGTGCTTGCAGCCGCATACCGCGTATATCCCTCTCTGCCGGAGGATGTATCTCCGGAAAATCTTGAAAACGATCTTATATTTATCGGCTTCTGCGGCATGATCGACCCGGTGCGTCCGGAAGTCGTGAGCGCAATCGAATCCTGCCGTACCGCCGGGATTATTCCGGTAATGATAACCGGGGATCACCGCGATACCGCCGTAGCCATTGCCAGGGAGCTGGGAATAATAAGCGATCCGTCGCAGGCGATAACCGGCACCGAGCTGGACGGAATCAGCGACGACGATCTGCGCGACAATATCGAGCATTACCGTGTATACGCCCGCGTGCGCCCCGAGCACAAGGTAAGGGTGGTAAACGCATGGCGTGAGCGCGGATATATTGTGGCCATGACGGGCGACGGAGTTAACGACGCCCCCAGTATCAAGAGCGCGGATATCGGTATCGGTATGGGCATAACCGGCACCGACGTAACCAAAAACGTTGCCGATATGGTGCTCGCCGACGACAACTTTGCAACGATAGTCGGCGCCGTCGGCGAAGGACGCCGCATTTACGGGAATATACGCAAAACGGTGCAGTTCCTGCTTTCGTCGAATCTCGCCGAGGTTGCGGCGGTGTTCGTATCCACGGTCATGGGCTTCACACTGCTTAAGCCCGTGCATATACTCTGGGTCAACCTTATAACGGACTGTTTCCCCGCTCTGGCGCTCGGAACCGAGGCCTCCGACGAGGATATTATGGCGCGTCCCCCCCGTGACAGCGACGAAAGCATATTCGGAGGCGGCGTAGGAATGAACACCGTAATACAGGGCGTGCTTATAGCCTTGCTTACTCTGGTCGCTTATTTTATCGGCGACAGGACCGGCGACGGCATGACCGCCGCGTTCATAACCCTTTCGACCGCCGAAATATTCCACGCCTTTAATATGCGTTCGCTCGACCGCAGCATTTTCAAGCTTAAAAAGCAGAACCTTCTGCTCGGTCTTACGGCGATCGGAGCCGCCGTGCTTACCGCTGCGGTAGTCTTCGTTCCGTTCCTGCGCAACGTGTTTTCGTTCACCGAGATAACGGTAGGACAGTACGCTCTGTTCTTCGCCCTGTCCGCCGTTATGATACCCGCCGTCGAGCTTTCAAAGCTTATATCGTCGGCAGTAAAAAGAAAGGTGAAAAAGTAATTGAGCGACAGAGAAAAACGCATTAAACGCTTTTGCGACATAGTAAAAGACTGTATTGTTATGCGTTCGTATCCGTACAGCAAAGCGGAATTCGCGCCATGCGGGTACAAGGCGCACACACCTCTGCCATCCGAGCTTTCACCGTTCCCGGCGGACGGTCGGTGGGGTGATACTCCGGATTCCCATGCGCTGTTCCGGCTGTGCTTTGATCTTCCGGAAAGTGAGCGGTTTTCCCGTCTGCGCCTGCGTATCGACACGGACCGCGACGGCTGGAACGTATACAATCCGCAGTTTATTCTTTACCGCGACGGAAAGGCGGTTCAGGGGCTTGACACCAACCACCGCACCGCCGCAATAAGCTATGCGCGTCACTGCGAATTCACGCTTTACGCATATACCGGGTCTCAGGCATGTTCGCTGCCGCTCAATGCTCGGATAGAGGTTATCGACCCCGAGACGGAAGCTCTGTACTGGGACATGACCGTGCCCTACGAGATATGCCTTATAACCGAGCCTGATACCCGCGCTTACGAAAAAACCATGAAAGCGCTGACCGACGCCGCGGATATACTCGATCTCCGCCATCCCGGCAGCGATTGCTTCCGCAGATCCGTGTCCGAAGCCCGGAAGTATCTGCGTGACAATCTGTATTCTTCCGGCACCGGCGACGGCACCACTGCGGTGTGCGTCGGTCACACTCATATCGATATAGCCTGGCTGTGGACTCTGGACCAGACCGCGGAAAAGGCTCAGCACAGCTTTGCCACGGTGCTCGCTCTGCTTGACCGGTACCCCGAATTTGTTTTTATGTGCAGTCAGCCCCAGCTTTTCGAATATGTAAAGGAGCAGGACCCCGAGCTGTACGGAAGGATAAAGCGTTATGTGGCCGAAGGACGCATTGAGCCCGAGGGAGCGATGTGGGTGGAAGCGGACTGCAATCTGCCGTCGGGCGAATCGCTCGTGCGGCAGATACAGTACGGCAAGCGGTTTTTCCGAGATGAGTTCGGGATCGACAGCCGAATTCTATGGCTGCCCGACGTATTCGGGTATTCCGCCGCGCTTCCGCAGATCTGCGCGAAATCCGGCATTGACGTTTTTCTGACCTCAAAAATAAGCTGGAATGATACCGACCGCATGCCCAACGACGTCTTTATATGGCGCGGGCTTGACGGAACCGGAATATTCACATACTTTCTTACCGCGCAGGATAAAAAGCGCGGACAGCCCTCCGCCCGGTACACCACCTATGTCGCCGATACCGACCCGGAATGCATTGCAGGAGCCTATGACCGCTTTTCGCAGAAGGAGCTTTCCGACGAGGTGCTGGTCACGGTCGGCTGGGGCGACGGCGGCGGAGCGACAACCGAAAAGATGCTGGAAAAGGCGCGGAGACTTTCGCCGGGGCTACCCGGCTGCCCGGCGGTACGTTTCTCACGCGCCGGCGACTGGCTGCATTCGCTTAAAGCACGCACCGAGGATTCGCTTCCCGAATGGAGAGGCGAATTATATCTTGAATATCACCGCGGCACATATACATCCGCCGCAAAGAACAAGTATCTTAACCGCAAAAGCGAAAATCTTCTGCGGGATACCGAATCCGCTCTGTCCTGTCTCGCACTGCTTCGCGGCGGGGAATTCCCCGCGGCAGAGATGGACAGGCTGTGGAAGATTTTACTGCTGAACCAGTTTCACGATATTATTCCCGGCTCGTCAATACCCGAGGTTTATGAGGTAAGCCGCCGGCAATACGACGACCTTATATGCAGTTCCCGCACACTGCTCTCCGGCTCGCGTGAGGAACTGCTCCCCCGCGATCCGAACGGCAGCCGCGTTGCGGTGTTTAATCCCCTGCCCTTCGCGTTCAGCGGTATAGCCGACGGATACGAAGTCAAAGACATACCGCCCAAGGGCTTTGCCGCAGTCGAAGCCAAAGAAGCGGTATGCAATGCCGAGATAAGCGAAAAATGCATTCGCTCCTCCCGCTTTACCGTTACCTTCGACGACGATATGAATATAACTTCGGTACTCGGGAGCGACGGCACCGAATATATCCGCGGGACCGCAAACCGCCTTTATGTCTGCGAGGATATCCCTCTGAATTACGATAGCTGGAATATCGAGGATTATCACGAAAACAAGCAATGGCAGGTTCCGGCTCCGGTCGAGGTAACACGGATACGCTCCGGAGGGCGCGCCGGATTACGGACTGTACGCAGAATATTCGATTCGGTAATAACCCAGGATATCACCGTTTCCGACTGCGACGGAAGAATCGATTTCCGCACGAAGGTTGACTGGAAGGAGAAGAATCTGTTGCTTAAGACAGCCTTCGACGCCGCGGTTAACGCCGACAGTGCCGTGTACGAGGTGCAGTTCGGACATGTCACCCGCCCGACTCACAAAAATACAAGCTGGGATTCCGCAAGGTTCGAGGTGTGCACCCACAGGTACGCCGATATTTCCGATTTCGGAGGCGGTATTGCACTGCTGAACGATTGCAAATACGGCGCGTCCGCCGACGGAAGCACGCTTAGGCTCACGCTTATAAAATGCTCCGGATACGCAAACGGATTCATCGATCTCGATACGCACGAATTCACCTATTCGCTGTTCCCGCATAAGGGAGATTTCCGCACCGCCGGCGTTATAAACGCCGCCTACGAGCTTAACGAGCCTCCGACCGCCTACCGGACCTCTGCCTCCGGCAGCTACTGCCCGATACGGTGCGACGATCCCGGTGTATTCTTTGAGACCTTCCGCCCGTCCGCCGACGGACGCGGATACATATTCCGCGGTTACGAGGGCTTCAACCGAAGCTGTTCACCACACATCGCCTTCCCCTTCCCGGTAAAAGAAGCGTTTGTCTGCGACCTTAACGAGAATCGCATTTGCGACCTTCCGGAGGACGGAGTTCTGCACCTGCGCCCGTTTGAAATAGTAACGGTTTTTGCGGTGCCCGCTTGACAAGTCCGTTCGCCGATGTTATATTTAACCGAGGCTTAATACAGAAAAGAGGAATTTTTATGGATACCGTAAAAATCAACAAGCATCAGGCCAAAATGATCGCTCACCGCGGACTGTCCGGGCTGGAGCGCGAGAACACCAATGTCGCATTCGTCGCCGCCGGACAGCGCACTCACTTCGGAATCGAAACGGATGTTTACCGCACGGTTGACGGTCACTATGTACTGCACCACGACTATTCGACCGCGCGCGGAGCGATAGACGACCTCAAGATACCCGAATCCACCTTCGAAACCCTTCGGGCTATAAAACTGCTCGATAAAGACGGGGTTACAAAGCGCAACGATCTCCGCATACCCACCCTCGAGGAATATATCCGCACCTGCAAGCGCTACGATAAAGTCGGGGTTCTGGAATTCAAAACGGTTTACAAGCCCGAGCATATTGCCGAGATGGTCGATATTATCCGCCGCGAGGATTACCTGGACGGCATTATTTTCATCTCCTTTGCGCTGGATAATCTTATCCACCTGCGCGAGATACTGCCCGGCCACCCCTGCCAGTTCCTTACCGGCGAATGGAACGACGCGCTGATTCCCACCCTTGTCGAGCACAAGATGGATCTGGATATTTACTGGGAGCAGCTCACCGAGGAGCGTATTGCGCTCTGCCACCAAAACGGTATAGTCGTGAATGCATGGACGGTGGACGATCCCGGCGCGGGCGAAAAGCTGGCGGCGTGGGGTATCGACTATATAACCTCAAACATACTCGAATAACGTTGTTTCCCAAATACTTTGCGGGTCGGAGCTCCGACCCGCTTTTGTATTAAGATATTGACATAAGCTTAATATTGTGATATTGTAATAGTATAGTGATACAACGAGGTGATTTCATGAGCTGGAAGTTCAACGACAGCGAGCCCATATTCCGTCAGATTTTTAACCGGATACGGGGAATGATTCTCCGCGGCGAGCTTAAGCCGGGTGACGCCGTGCCTACGGTAAGAGCTATCGCCGAGGAGGCCGCCGTGAATCCCAACACCGTACAGCGGGCGCTGGCGGAGCTCGATTCGAGCGGTATCGTTATAAACAACGGAACCTCCGGAAGAACGGTCACGACCGACATACGGGCGATTGAGCGCGAGCGGAGCGCTGCGGCGGAAGAACTTGCAGAACATTTTTCGGACGCAGCAGAATCGATCGGATTCACGGCGGAACAGCTACTCAGGCTGATTATCGATAAAAAGGGGGAAGAAAAAAATGAAGGTTGTTGAGTGCGTGGGTCTGTCGAAGAATTATTCGTCGGTTCGTGCAATTGATTCGCTCAATATACAGCTCGAGGGCGGGCGGATTATCGGGCTGCTCGGTCCGAACGGCTGCGGAAAAACCACGTTTATGAAACTGCTGACCGGTCTGCTTTCGCCCACGGAGGGCGAGATATACATATGCGGATATCCGCGCTGTCAGGATACGAATTCGTTCATTTCCTATCTGCCGGAGCGCACCTATCTGAATTCGCGTATGACGGTAGGCTCCATGCTCGGGTTCTTCACGGATTTTTATCCGGATTTCGACATAGCCAAAGCACGTGAGATGCTCCGCGCCGTGGGAGTGGAGGAAAGCAGGCGTATATCCACGCTGTCCAAAGGAAACCGCGAAAAGGTGCAGCTTGTGCTGGTAATGTCGCGCAGGGCTAAGCTGTATCTGCTCGACGAGCCCATTGCCGGAGTAGATCCTGCCGCGCGCGAAAATATTCTCCGCACGATAGTCGGCAATTACAACGAAAACGCCGCAACCATTATAACCACCCATCTTATTGCCGACGTCGAACAGGTTATAGACGAATTCGTGTTCATGGCGCAGGGCGGAAGAATACTGCGCCGCGGAATGGCGGACGACGTCCGCGAGGAAACCGGACAAACGATAGATCAACTCTTTCGGGAGGTGTTCAGATATGCGTAAGCTCCTGAAATACGACCTTAAATCGATATGGCCTATATGGAGGATAATGGCTCCCGTCGCGCTGATCATAACAGTGCTGACCTGTCTCGGAATTAAGTACATTCCGAACTACGAGTCCGAAATCACAACCATTGCAGACGTGCTCGGCTACCTTGCGGTATCCGTGTTCACCGCACTTATGGTATTCGTACTGGCCGCGTTGGTCACCGTAACAACCATACTCATCCTCTACCGTTATTATAAGAACTTCTTTACCGACGAAGGATATCTGACCTTCACACTGCCGGTCACCCGCGACCAGCTTCTCTGGTCAAAGATAATTAATGCCTTCATATGGGAAATCGCAACGTTTCTGGCGTTAACCGTGTGCGGTACGGCCATACTGCTGATACTCGGTTCGGATATATTACAGGATTTGATTTCCGGTATCGGCGAGATTGCGAAATACATGTTCACAGATTCCGCTGTGTACTTCTTCGAAGCAGTATTGCTTCTGGCGTTCAGCGCACTCGGCTCGCTGCTGCTCGGTTATCTGTGCATAACCATAGGCTCCGTGGTCGCCAAAAAGCAGAAGCTGCTCGCTTCGATAGGGTTATATCTGCTCGGAAGCTACATAGTCTCCGGCATAACGCAGATTATATTTATAACCGTACTTGCAACCCTCACCCCCACATCGCTGCATCTGTCTCTTATACTGCTTATACTTATTAACGCCGGACTCTGCGCGGCATATTATTTCATAAACCGTTCGCTGCTTACCAACAAGCTCAATCTGCCGTAATAATCTGCCGAAAAAAGACAGCACACACCCGGCGCGGTCACGTACCCTGCCGGGTGTGTATTCGTTTCCGCCTTTTCTCCGGCCGAATATCACGTATATACCCCGTGCGGATTAAAGTTATGTCTTGAACCGCACGAAAAACGGTTGACAAGGAACAAAAAATGTGTTATATTCTATCTTGCCCCTACGGAGAGATGTCCGAGCGGTTTAAGGAGCCGGTCTTGAAAACCGGTGACCCGGCGACGGGCCGTGGGTTCGAATCCCACTCTCTCCGCCAAATACTCTTTACCGAAGGCTTATAACCGAATTTCCTACGGAGAAGTACTCAAGTGGTGAAGAGGCGCCCCTGCTAAGGGTGTAGGTCGGGTAACTGGCGCGAGGGTTCAAATCCCTCCTTCTCCGCCAGAAAAAAGCACTGCTGTGGCAGTGCTTTTTTCAACTAAATCCGCCTTTGGCGGAATAAATCCACCTTCGGTGGATGAAATCGCTTCGCGATGAAATCCCGCTTCGCGGGGAGAAGGACGCGGCGGATTTGATTTCATCCAAGCTTGCTTGGATTTCATCCGAGCATAGCGAGGATTTCATCGCGCTCTGCGCGATTTCATTTATATTCTTCAATACGTATGATTAACATTTAATATCTATTCCGCTCAAACTTGCCAAACATAAACCGCAATTCTGATACAAAGGGTTGCGGTTTTTGTAATAATATGGAATAATATACTTATCCAATGAAGGGAGTCTTCGCTATGAAATTTTCAGAGCTCGATACCACCGTACAAGAAAGCATTGTTGATTTGCTGAACAATCATATTGCCGCTACTGCCGATATTCTGAAGCAAGACCGTTGTTTAATTCCTATGCTTATGATTCCCGAATCAAATCAGCTTGTCAGCCTGCAATCAAGAGATGGCTCTGTGGATGTTGACAAGGCGTATGCCGCTGTCGTTGGAAAGTTGAAAAACGAAGCCTTTACATATGCTTTGCTTTCTTACAGTACACGAATCGGATTGGCGGCAGGCGGTGAGACCGATGCCTTGAAAACATATATTTTTACAAAAAACGGAATAGAGGTTTCTTTTTATACGCCGTTTGCGGTCAAAGGGCTTTTCAAAAAAAACGATGCCGCACGCGCAGATATTGGCGCGTCCCTTTCGCCACAATCAAATAAAATACCTACTTTTGTATCATGGATGTAAAATCTTCTGCCGCCCGGATAGGCAGATACTTCCACCCCACATCCCAACTCCCACTGCCGCCCAACGCGGAGAGAAAGCCCTCTCTCCCACCCCCGACGGCCCTGGCAATTCCATTCACTCCCTCAAAACCAACACCATCGTGGAGCAAGATTTCATCACCATAACCCCCATAGGACTTACCCGCGGCATCTCGATCAGCGATGTCTATATCCTCATGCTAAAGTCGCAGACAGAACCGCGGATCTTCCCTGTGCTCATCAGCAAACAGGACAACGCTACCATCCTGCGCGCCATGCAGCTGCACGAATACCCGACAACGCAACTTTTCTCGCGCCTGATGCATACCTACGGCGTCGAATTGACCGGTATAT
>SFLA01000031.1 GCA_004553575.1 Clostridiales bacterium | reverse complement strand
CTCTTCCGATCTGATGATGAGTACGGCTCGAAGAATTTCGCATATGCCGTGAATTCACCGCGAATCTCTTCGCTTATTTCGGATCTTAGTAACTCGAAGTATGCGTCCTTGTCCGCTTCATACAGCGCCGAAAGCGTATACTGCAGCATATTAGTGAGTGCGGAATAACGTATATATTCGTTTTCAGAGCTCATACAGACCAGATACGCCACAAAGTTGGCCTCGTCCTCTCTTGCAATTCCGCGCTGATGTGCCATTTCGTGCGCAACAGTGAAGGGAAGTATAAAATCAGGATAATTCCAGTTGATATTGGATTCGCCCGTGAAGAATGAGTAAACCCCCGAGATGTGTGTGTAGGTCATTACGGGCGACAGCGAGATCTGTTTCGGTACGCTGTAAAAGGTAGATATATATTCGTTCTCAAGACAGTACTCGCGGTATGCGGAGTTCATTTCGGTTATCAGATCGGAATACGGCGTAAGGTTCACCGAAGCGCCGTCTGCGTCATATACGATTCCGTCGATCTCACGTATCTGCGCCGATATTTTTTCAGCCGTTAATGCGAGGTCGTCTGCCGTTACCGCTTCTTCGATAAGTCCGATATTATCCGCAAGCCCGCGGCGGAAGTAACAGGGACCGAATCCCGCCGTAAAAAGTGAACCCAGAATAAGAATTATCATTACAAGGGGCCGCAGCCAGCGGAGAAACGCGGAGTTATCATCGCAACGGCTTATTGCCCGGTTCGAAGCAATGATATATGCTGCGGCGAGTATTGGCATAGACAGCAGAATAAACTCGGCGAGAGAAAAGGGTATAATATTGGTTATTACAGCAAGCGCTGCGCGTATCCACTGCGACGGATATCTCGCCCAGAATTCGGCGAATCCGTTGCTGCAGCGCGATACGGCGTAGATTGCCGCCGACACCGCAAACACGGCAGATGCTAATATAACAGGCAGATTAAAGAACGACGCTTTGTTACGTTTTTCAGGCATTTTAAGTCTCCTTTAACATAATAAGCATATCATAACGTCGTCGGGAAAGCAATCGCTATTTGTTAACAATGCAGTACGAAGCAATAATTATTCACCCGAATAAGATTGTTTAATAAATAGAAACATTTTGTTAATATATATACAGTATAATAACAATAATTATTGTGGGGAACAGGTGCAAAATGGCTCTTAAGTTTATAAGAAAAAACAGAATAGCCTTTGTATGCGTTGCCGTATTCTTGGTTCTTATAGCAGCCGTGTCTGCCGCAACGGTTTCTGCCCGATTTGCGGGCACCGGCGAAAGCGGAGTGGATTCCGCGGAGTACGAGGCGGGATACGGTCTTTATATTGATAACGAGTTTGTTGCTTCGGTCAGGTTCGAGGAGGTTGCATCCCAGGCACTCGATACGGTGCTTAAAGCGCGTACCGCAGAGTTCGGCGGCAAAGAAGTTATCGGGTCGTCGTTCACGAATGTCGTTTCGATCGTGTATTCCGATTATTATACGGATTGTTTTGTGACTTCGCAGGAGCTGCTTGCCCTTCTTGGGCTCGAGAGCGGCGATTCGTATACTGCCGAGGTACACAATTATCTCGGAGATGTCCTAACTGCTTCGCTTAACGTCAGGGTAACGGTCAGAGCCGTGAACGAGACGGAGATTGCACCGTCAGTTGTTTATGTTGATAACAGCAATCTTCTTTCAACTCACGAAAATATTGTGTTATCCGAAGGTCAGCCCGGCGTCAATGCCGATACTTATGAATATATATACGTAAACGGCGAATGTATATCCGCCAAGTATGTTTCGTCCGAGGTGCTTGCAGAGTCGGTTGACCGCGTTATAGAGCGCGGCGTGCTCGACGGCGAAACGATTTCCGCAGCATCCGAGAACACTTCGGTAGAGAACAGTCCGTTCATTATGCCGTATGACGGCGGATACATTTCCTCAGGCTACGGCTGGCGCTCCATGGGTTGGCACAGCGGAATCGATATTATCCGCGGTGACGGTATCTCCTGCTACGGCGACGCTTTTTGGGCTGCTCGCGACGGAGTTGTTATTTTTGCCGGTGAATCCGGTACCTACGGACAGGTAATAATGCTCCAGCACGAGGATGGGTCCGAGACAGTTTACGCACATTGCAGCGTATTAAAGGTAGAACAGGGCGATTACGTGGAGCAGGGGCAGGTTATCGGAAATATCGGCACGACCGGCTATGTTACCGGTCCGCACCTGCATTTTGAAATCAGAATAGACGGCCAGACGGTAAATCCGTTGAAATTTGTCCGTCTGTATTCATAAGGAGGCAATACAACTATGTTTTCTTCAGCTTACGTACAGAGAGTATATGACGAGGTCGCCGCAAGAAATTGCGGCGAATCTGAATTTCTCACTGCAGTCCGCGAGGTTTTGGAATCTCTGGAGCCGGTAATCGCAAAACACCCCGAGTACGAGAAAGCGGGAATACTTGAACGTATCACCGAGCCGGAGCGGTTTATAATCTTCCGTGTGAGCTGGGTGGACGACAGCGGAAAGGTCCGCGTTAACCGCGGATACCGCGTACAGTTCAATTCCGCTATCGGCCCGTACAAGGGCGGTCTGCGCCTGCATCCGTCCGTAAATGCGTCGGTAATAAAGTTCCTCGGTTTCGAGCAGATCTTTAAGAATTCTCTTACCGGCTTGCCTATGGGCGGCGGAAAGGGCGGCTCTGATTTCGATCCCAAGGGCAAGAGCGACGGAGAGATAATGCGCTTCTGCCAGTCGTTCATGACAGAGCTTTCCAAGCACATCGGTGCGGATACCGATGTACCTGCCGGCGATATCGGCGTCGGCGCCCGCGAGATAGGCTATATGTTCGGGCAGTATAAGCGTCTTCGCAACGAGTTTACCGGCGTTCTCACCGGCAAAGGTCTTACTTACGGCGGATCTCTCGTCCGCACTCAGGCTACCGGATACGGTCTCTGCTACTTCACACAGGAGATGCTCGCTTCCGCAGGCACCTCGTTCGAAGGCAAGAGAGTTGTCATTTCCGGAAGCGGAAATGTTGCAATCTACGCCTGCGAGAAGGCTCAGTCTCTCGGAGCAAAAGTTGTCGCAATGAGCGACAGCAACGGCTATGTAGTTGACGAGAACGGAATCGATCTCGCGGTTATCAAGCAGATAAAAGAAGTCGAGCGCGGCAGAATCAAGGAGTATGCCGCACGTGTACCGTCCGGCAAATACTTCGAGGGATGCAAGAATATTTGGGAGGTAAAGTGCGACATAGCGCTTCCTTGCGCTACCCAGCACGAGCTTGACGGCGCTGCCGCAGAAAAGCTTATCTCTAACGGTGTTATCGCGGTTGCAGAGGGTGCTAACATGCCCTGTACGCCCGAAGCTGTCGAGAGCTTTCTTTCCAAGGGCGTTATGTTCGGCCCGGCGAAGGCTGCAAACGCAGGCGGAGTTGCTACAAGCGGTCTCGAAATGAGCCAGAACTCGCTTCGTCTGTCCTGGACAGCCGAGGAGGTCGATCAGCGTCTCCATGGCATAATGAAGGGAATATACAACGCTTCCTGTGCCGCTGCCGAGGAATACGGCTGCAAGGGCAATCTCGTAATGGGAGCCAATATTGCAGGGTTCAAGAAGGTAGCCGACGCAATGGTTGCTCAGGGCGTTGCGTACTGATAAATCATGATTTGAAAAAACGGGATTACACATCCCGTTTTTTTGTTTGTTTTCTTCACCGCAGCGCTTTCTGCCCGCACCTGGAGTTTTCCTGTCCGTGCAGCCATATTAATTAGATCTTTCGTATCTTCCGCCGCGGGCGTAAGATACGGCGGAGGATCGGAGAGCTTCCGGTTCCGGAGGAAAAATAAAGTGAACGGCAATTTCTGCACGGCCGTTCACTTTTTTGCGTTACGTATCAAGTTATTTCAGGTCAACTCTTCCGAGCTTACCGCCGGAAAGGAAAGACGATATGTTATCGGTTATCATGGAAACCAGACGAACTCTCGCTTCGTACGATCCCCAGGCCATATGCGGGGTGAGGCATACCGACGGATGATTTATAATCGTCTGGTACGGGTGATCCTCGGGAAGCGGCTCTGAGGAATATACGTCGCACCCGAACCCTCCGATACTTCCGGATAATATCGCCTCTGCAACAGCGTTTTCGTCGCAAACCGCGCCTCGCGCCGCGTTTATAAGCACGGCTGTTTTTTTCATGAACGAAAGCTGCTCCCTGCCGATAATTCCGCGGGTGCTTTCGTTAAGCGGACAATGCAGTGATATTATATCCGATTCTCTGCATATACCGGAAACATCGGCATAGCCGTCTCCGCTTTGGCGGCTTTTGCGGCAGACAAGAACCCGGCATCCGAATGCACGTGCTATATCGGCTACCCGCCTTCCGATATTTCCGTATCCGATCACGCCCCAGGTCATACCGGAAAGCTCGTGATATACGGGGACAAGACGGTTTGGGACGCCGGACCGGGTGTAATCGCCGCTGCGTACATAATCGGTGTATTCCCTAAGGCGGCAGACAAGAGCGAGCGCCGTGCACAGCGTTATCTGAGCTACGCTGTCTGTTGAATACCCGGCAACATTGCATACGGCTATACCGTGCGAGCGGCAGTAATCCACATCTACGTTGTCAAATCCGGTGGCGGCAATACATACAAGCTTTAAATCGGCGGCGTTTTTCATTGCTTCGGAAGTCAGCTTCACTTTGTTCAGTACAACGCATTCCGAATTCCGAAGCACCTCCGGGAGAAGCTCGTCCGGAGTGCTTTCGCGAACGGTCAGATTTCCGAACCGGGACAGCGGAGTAAGGTCAAGGTCGCTGCCAAGCGAAGCGGAGTCGAGTACGGTTACGTTCATTAATATCCTCCGTGTGTTGCGGTGTGTTTTCCATATGATACATCGCCTATCGCGCGGTGTCAATCTTATAACGTAAAAAAAGGAGAAAGCTTATTGCTTTCTCCTGATTATGTGTATCGCAAAAAGTCAGACGCTTGACCGTTCTTCTTCGGTATACATCGACATCGTTATGTTCAGATTACCGTTGCGGGTACGAAGCTCGTCGATAAACTCTTTACGCGAAGTGCCCTTCTTAAGTGTTATTACATAGACCAGCTCGTAAAGGGTGCCGAAATCCGTGGTGCGTAGCTTTGTCAGGGTGAACTTGTCGGTGTATTTTTCCAGCACGTCATCGAATATGCCCTCGAAGTTCAGATCTTCGGGAACGGTTATACGGAGCTTCAGGGCAGTGTTTCTGGGCTGTCCGAATTTTATCAGATCGAATACGAGCAATACGGCGCACAGCAGACAGGTGAACACCAGCGCGTACAGGACGTACCCGGACCCGCACGCGAGACCTATACCGAGTCCGAAGAATAAGTATGCAAGATCCTTGGGGCTTCCGGGCGCACTTCTGAAACGAACAAGGCTGGCTGTTCCGGCAAGCGAAAATGCCCATGCTACGTTTGAACCTACCAGCAGTATTATTGACGAACAGACTGCGGGAAGCAGAACCAGAGTTATTATGAAGCTCGGAACGTAGCCTTCGCTGCGGTGCGTGAACATGTACACAAGGCTGATTGCCACACCGAGCCCGACTGCCGCGCCGAGAATTATGAGTGTTGCGGACAGCGTTATGCCGTCACCGAGTATTGGTTTGAATGTCATGCCTGTTTCTCCTTTATAAAGACCGTTCCCGCCTTCGAAAACGATCTTCTGTATATTTTAAGCGAGGAAAGCTCGCGGGTAAGCCAGAGCGGAATAGAGGAAGACGTTTTGATTTCAAGCAGCTCGTACCCTTCGGGTATAACCGGGGTGTTGCCTGTATCGATATCAATATCGAGATTGTTGTGTCGCTCGCGGATATTGGTGTCGAAGGTTATGCGCAGTGTCGGGTCTTCAATACCTGAATACGCTATCCGGTCATACGCGAGATATATATACGGTTCAACTCCCGTTGTGCGTATGTAATACGAAAGCTCGCGTCCTATCTGGGTTTCGGGCAGTTTGCCCGTATTCAGGAATTCTGTCTTGAGTTTATCGTCAAGAGCTACCCTGCGTTTTAGTACGATCTTTCCGACCTTGCGCTTTATCTCGAGAAAACAACAGCTTCCGTCGTAGCGGCGAAGCCTCAGCTTTTCCTTGAAGTACGGACCCGCAACCGACCTGCGCAATACGTCGCGGTTTGGCGTATCGTAGTAGATGTTGTATATTTTATACGGCTTTCCGTCCTTACAGTAAGAATCCCAGCTCATGCGAGGGGCTGTTCTGCTTCTCAGCTCGGACGCCTGCTCCGATGTTACCATGAATTTACATTCGTATCGTTTGAATTCAAATACCATATAGTTCACTCCGCAGAATATAATACTTCGGAATTCTTAAAACTGACTTAAGAACCCGTATTATAGGGAATAATAATGTACTTTAACGAAAACAGCCGCTTTTGCACGTCTGTTGCCCGTAAGTATGACGGTTGACATTTGTACCGTCCGATGGTATAATCATATCTGTAAAATTATACATTGTCAAGGTGTGATGAATAAAATTATGTCTGATATGAAAAAAAACGTATTCACAGGGACCGGTACGGCTATAATTACGCCGTTCCGTGACGGGAGGGTTGATTATTTTGCGCTCACCTCGCTTATCGAGCGTCAGATTGATGCGGGAGTCGACGCGATAGTCGTCTGCGGTACCACGGGCGAAAAGTCAACTCTAAAAGACGATGAGCATCGCAGGGTCATAGAGCACACCGTTACGGTTGTCGCCGGAAGAATACCGGTTGTCGCCGGAACCGGGGGTAACGATACCGATTATTCCGTATCGCTTACCCGTCATGCCTGCGAGTGCGGAGCCGACGCGGTACTGTGCGTTACACCGTACTACAACAAGGCCAGCGATAAGGGACTTATCCGCCACTTCAGCGTGATTGCCGATGCCTCAGAAAAGCCCGTCATACTCTACAACGTGCCCTCCCGCACCGGCATGAGTATTTCGCCGGCGGCTTACCGCGAGCTTGCAAAGCATCCGAATATCGTGGCGACCAAAGAAGCGTCCGGCGACGTTTCCGCAATACTTCGTCTTATGCACGAGTGCGGAGATTCCCTGCAGATTTATTCCGGAAACGATGATCAGACCGTGCCTCTTATGGCATGCGGCGCCAAGGGCGTAATATCCACTACTTCAAATGTCGTCCCGAAGAGATTTGCCGAAATGACCCGGCTCGCGCTCGAAGGCAGGATAGCGGAGGCAGCCGCAATACAGCTTGAGCTGATTCCGCTTATATCCGCAATGTTTATGCAGGTGAACCCGATTCCCGTCAAGGCGGCGTGCGCCATGATGAATCTTTGCTCTCCGGAGATACGTCTCCCGCTCTGCGAGATGGACGACGACAAAAACGCCTTGCTTCGCACCGTGCTTCAGAATTACGGGCTGATAGGCGGGGAAGAAAAGATATGAAAGTAATAATTAACGGCTGCAGCGGAAGAATGGGAAGCGCCCTTTCCGAGCAGTGCCGACAGGCGGGTGTAACCGTTGTATGCGGTGTGGACCGCCGGCCGTGCGAATACTGGTATCCTGTTTACGGTTCGCTGTCGCTTGTTTCCGAAAGGGCAGATGTGCTTATCGATTTTTCGGCAGCCTCTGCTCTTGAGGAGGTGCTGTCATATGCGGAGAGAACCTCTACTCCTCTTGTGCTTGCCACCACCGGATACACCGCGGAGCAGAACGCCCGGATTATCAAAACATCCGAATCCTTGCCGGTGTTCAGATCAAAGAACATGTCGCTCGGAGTGTCGCTGGCGGCTTCGCTTGCGGCAGAAGCGGCAAAAGCGCTGGGAGGCGATTTCGATATCGAGATAATCGAGACACATCATTCCGGCAAGGTGGACGCACCAAGCGGAACAGCTCTTATGATTGCCGATGAGATTACCGGAGCTGTCGGCGGTGAGCACGATTATGTTTTCGACCGCACCGGACGCCGGGAGCCGCGTGGCAAAAATGAGATAGGCATTCAGTCTGTCCGCGGAGGCGGTGTTGTAGGGGACCATACAGTGATGTTCCTCGGAAAGTACGAATCGATCGCCATTTCTCACCGTGCGTTCGACCGGTCTTTGTTTGCTTCGGGCGCGCTGCGCGCCGCGGAGTTTGTTTCCGGGCTCGGTCCCGGATTATACAGCATGAAGGATCTTATCGCTTCGGAGGTTAAATAGATGCGCGGAACTCTTACCGAAAAAATACTTAAAAAACATCTCGTTTCCGGTGAACTCGTGCCCGGAAGCGAAATTGCACTTCGTATGGATCAGACACTTACGCAGGACGCAACCGGCACAATGGCTTATCTCGAGTACGAGGCTATGGGCACCGGAAGGGTTAAAACCGAGCTTTCGGTCGCTTATGTCGATCACAATACGCTTCAGTCCGGATTTGAAAACGCCGACGATCACCGCTACATACAGAGCTGCGCCGCAAGATACGGGCTCTATTATTCGCGCCCCGGCAACGGAATATGTCATCAGGTGCATCTCGAGCGGTTCGGCATTCCCGGCAAAACGCTTATCGGATCGGACAGCCATACGCCTACAGCCGGCGGTATAGGAATGCTTGCTTTTGGTGCCGGCGGACTTGACGTAGCCGTGGCAATGGGCGGAGGAGAATACCGGATAACCTGTCCGAAGGTAACCGGAGTACGTTTGTCCGGCAGACTTCCCGATTGGGTTAGCGCAAAAGACGTGATACTTTACCTTCTTTCAGTAGAAACGGTTAAGGGCGGGGTAGGCAGAGTATACGAGTACTTCGGAGACGGCGTGTCTGCTCTTACGGTTCCCGAGAGGGCAACAATAACCAATATGGGCGCCGAGCTGGGCGCGACAAGCAGCATTTTCCCGTCCGACGCCGTTACGGCAGAATTCCTTGCGTTCCAGCAGCGGCCGGAGGCGTTTACGCCGCTTTCCGCAGATTCTGACGCCTGTTACGACCGTATCATCGATATCGATCTGTCGTCACTGACCTGCCTCGCCGCATGTCCGCATTCGCCGGACGCGGTAAAGCCGGTTTCCGAGCTTAAGGGAATAAAGGTGGATCAGGTATGCATCGGCTCCTGTACAAATTCCTCGCTGTTTGACATTTCGCTGGCGGCGGAAATACTCTCCGGAAGAACCATAGCCGATAACGTCAGTCTTACCGTTTCGCCCGGAAGCCGCCAGGTGCTTGTTGCAGCAGCCAAGTCGGGCGCTTTGGGAAAGCTTATATCGGCGGGTGCGAGAGTACTTGAGTCCGCCTGCGGGCCCTGTATAGGAATGGGTCAGTCTCCCTGCTCCGGAGGAGTTTCGCTCCGCACCTTCAACCGCAATTTCCGCGGACGCAGCGGCACCGCAGATGCGCAGGTATATCTGGTTTCGCCGGCCGTAGCGGCAGTATCCGCAATAACCGGATATATAACGGATCCGGCGTCATTCGGAAAGATGCCTCGCGTCGCGCCGGCAGAAAGTATTGAGATAAACGACAACATGATTATTCCGCCGCTGTCTCCCGAGGAGGCGGAGCGTGTGACGGTTGTACGCGGACCGAATATCTTCCCGGTACCGACCGGTAAACCGCTTGAAACGGTTTCCGATACCCAATGTATACTCAAGGTCGGCGACAATATTACTACCGATCACATAATGCCGGCGGGTGCAAAGATACTCCCGTACAGGTCAAATATCCCGTATCTTTCGCGGTTCTGCTTCGCCGCTGTCGACCCGGATTTTGCAGCCCGCGCCGTTGAGAAGGGCGGAGGTATAATCGTCGGCGGAGTAAACTACGGTCAGGGATCCTCACGAGAGCACGCTGCGCTGGTGCCGCTGTATCTCGGAGTAAAAGCCGTCGTTGCGGTGAGTTTTGCCCGGATACACCTTGCCAACCTCATTAACGCCGGTATAGCTCCGCTCACCTTTGCCGACCCGGCAGATTACGATTCGGTTTCGCTCGGAGACGCTTGCCGTCTGTCGTTTGCAGAGGATCTTTCGTCGGCGGTGCTTACGGTCGGAGAAAAGGAAATCACGCTTGTCACCGGATACACCGACCGTCAGAAAAAAATATTGCTTGCGGGCGGATTGCTCGCATTTACCGGAGGCAGATAAATGAGCAGAATACCTATGACCGTCCCGATAGTCGAGATGGACGGGGATGAAATGACCAGAGTTCTCTGGAAGATGATAAAAGATAAGCTTATCTTACCTTATGTAGATCTTAAAACAGATTATTACGACCTGGGACTGCCGGAGCGCGAGCGCACGAAGGATTCCGTAACCGTCCGCAGTGCCGAGGCGACTCTGAAATACGGCGTCGCGGTTAAGTGCGCAACCATAACTCCGAACGCTGCCCGTGTAAAGGAATACGGTCTGTCCGAGATGTGGAAGAGCCCGAACGGCACCATACGCGCAATTCTTGACGGAACCGTGTTCCGGGCCCCAATAATCGTACGCGGTATAACCCCATATGTCCGTACCTGGAAAAAGCCGATAACAATTGCCCGCCACGCCTACGGCGACGTATATAAGGCGTCCGAAACGCGTGTTCCGAAGGGCAGTTCGGCGTTCATATCGGTAGTATCGGCTGACGGAACCGAGAAAAGACTTCCGCTGCACGATTTCGAGTGCGACGGCGTCGTTCAGGAGACCTATAATCTCGACGACAGTATATTCCATTTCGCCGAAAGTTGTTTCTCGTTCGCATATTCCACCGGTCAGGACCTTTGGTTTGCCACCAAGGATACCGTTTCAAAAACATATGACCGCCGCTTCCGCGATATCTTCGACGAGGTTTATGCAGAGTGGAAGGATAGGTTCGAAGAGAAGGGGATAACCTATTTCTATACCCTTATCGATGACGCCGTAGCCCGCGTAATCCGCTCCGAGGGAGGGTTTATATGGGCATGCAAGAATTACGACGGAGACGTTATGTCCGATATGATGGCGACCGCCTTCGGTTCGCTCGGCCTTATGACCTCCGTGCTTGTTTCGCCGGACGGCAAATACGAATACGAGGCGGCTCACGGAACCGTAACGCGCCATTATTACGAGCATCTTAAGGGCAACCCGACTTCCACCAACCCGATTGCAACAATATTTGCCTGGTCCGGCGCTCTCCGCAAACGCGGCGAGCTGGACGGAAACGAAAGACTGTGCAGTTTCGCCGATTCGCTTGAAAAGGCGGGAATACAGACTATAGAAGACGGACTGATGACCAAGGATCTGTTCCAGTTGTCGTCGCTCGAAAACAAACGCTGTGCGACTTCGGAGGAGTTCATCGACGGTATCGCTTCCCGTCTGGAAAGGCTTTGTAAATGAAACGCCTGCTGTGTCTGCTCGCAGCGCTTCTTGTGATTGCTCCTGTCGCAGTGTTCGCCGAAACCGGCGAGGATAGCTCACAGCCGGTAAGAACAACCGTAGGAACGATTATTGCCGCAAACCCTGCGGCATCCAACACCGGTAAGGTTCTGGTTATCGGCGGCCGTACGGCATTTACGTGGAAAGACTGCGCGTTCGATCTGTACCCGCTCGATTCCCTTAATCTTGGGGTAGAGGATGCTCTTGTTTCGGACTGGTCCGCAGCCGTATCCCAGCTTTCCGCATATTCACCGGAGGCGCTTGTCGTTTGTTTTGACGGCAGCGACGACCCGGATGCAGCAGCCGGCCTTATCGCTTCGGCTGCGGCGTCAATGCCGTCGGTGCCGGTATATGCGGTAGTCGCTCCGGATGCGGGTACCGATTCGAGCTTGTGCGTAAGTGTTTCCGCCGTTTGTGCGTCCCGCAGCACGCTTAACTGTATCATCACCGCTTCGTATATGCTTGGTGATGACGACGGTGTGGATTCATCGTATCTTTACGGTTCCTCAATGACTTCGGAGGGCTGGCGTGTATTCTCCCGCTGCGTTGCCGACCGTATTATAGGAGATCTGGTCGAGGAGTCTCCGGTTGTATCGGTTTCCGAGGCGGAGGAGAGCACAGCAGCAGAGGAAAAAACAGCATTTATGAAATACCGCTGGCTTATCGCTCCGGCGATACTGGCGGCGGCGGTGTTGTTTGCGCTGGATACCGAGCGTATACACCGGCACCGGGAAGAGGAAGCACGTATAAGGAAGGAAAGACAGCTTTGACGGATCTTCTTGCGCTGCAGAAGGATTTCCTGAAGCGGCATATAAAGCCCGGCGGAATTGCCGTCGATTTCACAATGGGCAACGGCCACGACACCCTGTGGCTTTCCAAAACCGTCGGGGCTGCCGGGAAGGTTTATGCGTTCGATGTTCAGAAAAAGGCGATTTCTTCGACACGCCGCTTGCTCGAAGCAAACGGGGCGCCGCAGAATTATACGCTTATATACGATTCGCATTCCGAGTGTGATTCCTACATACACGAAAGGATTAATGCGGGAGTTTTCAATCTCGGCTATCTTCCGGGCAGTGACAAAAAGATAACAACAATGTGCGAAACCACACACGCGGCCGTATCTTCGGCAATAAACCTGCTTGCGCCGGACGGTATACTGCTTATTGCCGTGTATCCCGGCCACGCCGAGGGAACAGCCGAGGGAGATATGCTTGCCGGTATGTTTTCTTTGTACGACCGCCGGCGCTACTGTTGCTCGGTATTCCGCATAATCAATTCGCCCACATCACCGTTTTTCTATACGGTAGAAAGCAAGTAACAGAATGAAACGAATACTCTCCGTCCAGGACATATCCTGTATAGGAAAATGCTCGCTTACCGTGGCATTGCCGGTAATATCGGCTATGGGCGTCGAGTGCGCGGTCATACCGACCGCGGTACTGTCCACGCATACCGCCTTCGACGGCTTCACCTTCCGCGATCTGACATCGGATATAAAACCTATAACCGTGCACTGGAAGAAAGAAGGATTCACGTTCGACGCGATATATACCGGCTATCTCGGCTCGTTTGAGCAGCTTCGCCTTGTATCGGATATTATAGATCAGTTTCCGTCAAAAGTCTGTA
>SFLA01000096.1 GCA_004553575.1 Clostridiales bacterium | reverse complement strand
GAGAACGGCGACGATGTCGTGCTCACCGCGGTCATCTTCCCGGATTATTCACGCTTCGAGGGCAAAACCGAGGAGGAGATTTCCGCTGCCGTTAAGGATTCGATAATGGAGGTCAACCGCCGTCTTCCGATTTTCAAACAGATACGCGGAATAGAAATCAAGCGTGCGGAGTTTGAAAAAACGACTACAAAGAAGATTATACGAAGTAAGATTTAAGAGGTGACTTAAATGTACGATAAAATAAAGAAAATACTCGTCGATGAAATGAACATCAAGGAAAGCAATATCACGCTCGATTCCGAGCTTACCGGAGATCTCGGCTTCAATTCGCTCGAGCTGGCGGATCTTGTCATGCTCTGCGAGGAGAAATTCGGCATCAGCTTTGATGACGACGATCTTTCAAAGCTCATAACCGTGCGCGACGTGGTAGAGTATATCGAGTCAAAGCAGTAAACATATTTTCATCGCAAAAAAGCGCAGAAGTATGGCCGGGTGGTCAAAAAACGGTTAACAGCCACAGTAGTTTGTACTGCTGTGGCTGTTCTTGTATCTCAATCCGGATAATATGAATCCGAAAAGACCTGCAAAAAAGTATGCGGTCGGAAGGCGTCGGTAATAACACGGCATCAGGCTTTTCAGCAGTTTGTCCTCGTAATTTTTATAAACGTTTAGCGCTTTTTTTTGAAAATTTCTCTTGACAGCGCCGAAATGTGATTTTATAATAGTGCGATATTACCAGGAAGTCGGTAGGTATTACGAAGAAACAAGCAATATATCCGGATTATTATACTTCTTTCCGCTGTAAGTGCGGCGAATGCCGCACCGTTTGCTGTGACGGCTGGGGAATTTCCTTGTCATCCGACGAGTATTTCCGTCTTATCGGGCTGGAATGTGAAAGCAGCTTGCGCAAACGTCTCGACTGTGCATTCCGTCTTGCGGATTATCCGTCGCCGGAGCGTTACGCGCTTGTAAAACCGACATACAGAGGCGACTGTCCGTTGCTCGCCGCGGACGGCTATTGCGATTTGCAAAGGAGCTGCGGCGAATCCGTGCTGCCGATGGTCTGCCGCGTTTATCCGCGTTCCGTAAGGAACGGAAGAGTTGCCGAAGTCTGTACTTCCGCAAGCTGCGAAAAAACGGTCGAGCTTATAGCAGCAGATACCGCTCCGCTCCGCTTCGTTACCGGAGAGCTTGAACTGCCGTTTGACGGAATACGCGCTTTTTCGCCCGACGACGATGAGGCGCACTCCGAGAGAAAGCGAGCACTTGATATTTTGAGCGACCGTTCACGCACGTTTGCCGAAAGGCTTGTCCTTATCGGCGGGGGCGATTGCCGCAGCAACAGCGGTCTTTCCTATGCGGTCTCGGTTATCGAATACGCCGTCGCCGCTGTCAGCGCGGTCAGCCCGAGCATACATGAGGTGGGTTCGGCTGCTCTGGAACGTATATGCGGAAACGCCGGGAACTATATCAGCGCTTCGGAATCGCTGCGGGCGGCAATACCGGATTTCGATATTATCTTCGAGCGGATTATAGCCAACCATATGTTTTATATGCAGTACCCGTTCGTAAGCGCGGGACGCGGCAGAAAGGATGCATATTCGTTGTTGTGCATTGCCTGCGCGCTGTTCAGATATCTCGCGGTGGGTGCCTTTCGGCCGGAGTGCGGATTTGACGGGTTTGTCGATGTTACCGCCGGGGTATTCCGTTATCTCGAGCATTCCGGGTTTTATTCCTTACCCGTTAAGAAATTAGCCGGCAGCGCTTCCTTTTCGCCTGCCGATCTGCTTCCCTTGTTTATATAGTATAATCAACGTCCCGCAGGAGCCTTACTGCGGGACGTTTTACGTTATTCAGAAGATTCTGTCCAGACAGCCGCGGAGCATCGCCTCGGTGTCAGGCGAATCCTCCATTTCTCCGCTTCCGATCATTTGCACCGCGCCGAGCACTGCCGATCTGGCCAGAAACAACCTGCGACGGCGCTCCTCGTCTGATATCCCGTGTTCTTCGCAGTATGTATCGATAATCTTCGAAGTTCCTTCCGATACAGCAGAAAGCGCACGGAGCTGATCACGGGCAATTCCGGAAGACGGAGTAAGAAACAACAGATTGGGATTCGCCAGCCTGAATCTAATGTTGGCAATGCATATTTCCGTAAGCTGGCGTCGTGCGTCACCCTTGTATACTGAGGCAACCTGCTCCTGCATCAGTTTCCACTGATCGGAGAGATGCTCGATAACCGCGAGTATAAACCCGGTTTTGTCTTCAAAATACCGGTATGGCGTCGCGCAGGATATACCGCACATACCAGCGACCCGTCTGACCGAAAAGCCCTGTATTCCGTATTGGCTCAGCTCGCGTAGCCCTGCCACAATAAGCGCATTGGGGATCTTTTCGTCACGCCGTTTTTCCTTCA
>SFLA01000030.1 GCA_004553575.1 Clostridiales bacterium | reverse complement strand
TGTTGCAAGGTTTTTTTGTCGGCATTCTTAAGAATTTTCAATATTCTTTTTTCTACTTTTGAAAGCACTTTCGCTTCTTGATATATTTTTCTTTGAGGCTCTTGGCCGAGATGAGCTCGCTCTGTTTTCTTGAAAACAAACGCATATTCTCTACACTCTTTAATGTTTACAAGTTTTGTATCCAAAGGAACAACTGTTAATATAATGGTATGGTATTTGTTTCTCTCAAAATTATAGCCCTTTTCTTTTTCCTTTTTTCTATCGATCGCTCGATCAAAGATGTTGAAGATTGCTTGTCCTGCATTTGCATAACCTCCCGATCTTTCTTCAACTTCTGTTTCTACGTATCTTTTGGAAATGTCGATTTTGATTCCCTTAGATGCTAATTGCTCTCTATATTTATCAACAAGTGATACGATTTTAGTTTTAATGTCTTGCAAAGCTACACCGCCTTTATTGCTTTCATTATACCACAATTTTGTAAACATTTAAAGTGCTTCGTTAGTTCGAATCTGTCCACGGATTTGCTTCTGTGGGGAAGCAATATCAAAAAATGCATTTCGCCGGTTCGAATCCGGCTACAGACCGGAAAACCCGAAATGCATCTGCAAAATTTCGAAAAACTTCAGAGTCGAAAACCGAGCGAACGGTCTAATTCCGTTTGCGCAAAGCGCAACTTCATTTACGGCGAAGCCGTAACATCATTGGGCGTAAGCCCACATCATTTGAGGCAACGCCTCAACATCGTTCATTTGTGCCGCAAGCGGCAATGATGTTCTCGCTTCGCTCGAAATGATGTTGCCCTTCTGGCAAATGATGTTGTGCCTGCGGCACAAATGAAAAATCCGAGAACTTTGTTCTCGGATTTTTGGCAGGGATAGCTGGATTTGAACCAGCGTAATGACGGAGTCAAAGTCCGTTGCCTTAACCGCTTGGCTATATCCCTGTATGCCGGATTCACCCGGCAGTCAATTATAATATGTACTTCGCGGTTTGTCAAGAGAGGGGAATAATACCCATCTTTTTCATTGCGTCGGTCAGTATCAGCCCGTGGTCGGATGCGAGATCTTCGCTTTGACCCGATATCGATACTTTAAGAGTGTCATCTTCGCACTTCAGGGTTATAAGACTCCCGCACAGCGATATGTCGAACCACTTCGCGTCGGCGGCGTCGTCACCTGCTGCCGTGTCCGGCAGAGTATCGAAACCGGCGGTGTATGCCACGGTTATGATACGGGTGCGAGGATCCCGGTGCGGGTCGGAGTAAGTATGAAGCTGCTCCGGCACCGATTCCACGCCGGTTTCTTCTTTCAGCTCCCGTGCCGCCGCCTGCTCGCAGGTCTCGTCGGGGTTTACAAATCCGCCCGGCAGCGCCCACGACCCTATAAACGGGTGATTGCCTCGTTTAATAAGCAGAACCTTCCCGCGGCAGAAGACCGCGATATCCACCGTTACCGACGGGCGCTCGTACTTCGACGGGTCGTATGCCGCCAGGAATTCAGCTTCGGTCTGTCCTAAAGCATTTCTCTTCATTTCATCGGCTCCTTACAGCGGCTTTTTCTTTATCGCGCCGCCTGCGCGGGGATAAGCCGCAGGTGTATGTGACAGCTTTTTAATAACAATAAGCGTGTGCTCGCGGTTAAATACCGGTATGCCGACATCGATAATCCGCACCTCGCCTCCCCCGAGCGTTTTTATTGCGTTTTCCGCCTCTGCGGCTTCCTCGCGTCCGCTTCTGCCCTTCATTGCGACAAAGCTTCCGCCGACCTTTACAAGCGGCAGACACCATTCGCACAGTGTGTTAAGACGGGCAACCCCGCGCGATACGGCGACGTCATAGTCTTCCCGTCCGGAGCTTCTGCCTGCATCCTCGGCTCGTGCGCAGAGTGTGCGGACGTTGGTTATCCCTGCGGATTCTGCGGTCTCTTCGACAAACGCAAGCTTTTTTGCGGTGCTGTCGAGCGCAGTAAAAGAACTGCCGGGGAAAGCCGCCGCGAGCGGAAAGGTGGGAAATCCTCCTCCGCAGCCGACGTCTATTACATTCTTGCCGTCAAACAGACCCGTCTGCGCTGCGGTAAGCGAATCTACATAGTGCAGCAGCGCTATTTCCTCGTCCGTGTTCAGGTTGGTGACATTCAGGCTGCCGTGTATACGGCGCAGTGCTTCGGATACCGCCGACAGCTTTTTAAGCTGATCGTCCGAAAGAGGGACCGGAGAGTATTCTTTTGTAAGTTCAGCTATTCTGTCCATTTCGTCTCCTCTGTTCCAGCCATATCAGCAGAACCGATATGTCCGCGGGCGATATGCCGGATATCCTGGAAGCCTGCCCGATGCTAGCGGGACGGAATTTATTGAGCTTCTGCGCCGCCTCCGTGCGTATCCCTTTTACCTCGGTGTAGTCCTGGTCAGCGGGCAGAGCCTTGCTTTCGAGCTTTGAGAACCTGGCGACCTGCTCGAGTTCTTTTTTTATGTAGCCTTCGTATTTCAATTCGGTCTCGGCTCTTCGTGCAACTCCCCGCGGAACGCTTCTTCCGTCCGCGGCACAAAGCTCAGCGTGGGTTATCCCCGGACGCCGCAGCAGCTCCGCCATGCGCATTCCTGCGCCTGTCGGCTCATATCCGTGCTTGATAAGCAATGAATCCAGCACCTCGCCGCCGGGAAGGGAATGGGTGCGCAGGTATTCCTTTTCTTCTTCGACCGCCCCGTACAGCGACAGGTAAGCCGAGTATTTTTCGTCGCTGACGAGTCCGGCATATCTGCCGTACTCTATAAGCCTCTGCGCCGCATTGTCCTGACGCAGCAGCAGACGGTATTCGCTGCGCGAGGTCATCATGCGGTACGGCTCGTTTGTGCCTTTGGAAACGAGATCGTCGATCAGCGTTCCTATATAGCTTTCGCTCCGCTTCAGAATAAGCGGCTCGCGTCCCTGCAGCTTAAGCGCCGCATTTATGCCCGCAACTATACCCTGTGCCGCCGCCTCCTCGTAGCCGGAACTACCGTTGAACTGTCCGGCGCCGTAAAGCCCCCGGATGCTCTTGAATTCGAGAGTCGGCAGAAGCTGTGTGGGATCGCAGCAGTCGTATTCGATAGCGTATGCCGTGCGCATGAATACGGCATGCTCGAGACCCCTTATCGAATGGACGATCTGCTTCTGCACGTCCTCCGGAAGCGACGAAGAAAGCCCCTGAAGGTAGACCTCCTCTGTGTTCAGCCCCATCGGCTCCACGAAAATCTGGTGGCGCTCGCGGTCGGGGAATTTAACGATTTTATCTTCGATAGACGGGCAGTACCTGGGTCCCGTTCCCTTTATCTCGCCGGAAAACAACGGCGACCGGTGAAGGTTTTCGCGTATTATGCGGTGAGTTTCGGGGTTGGTGTAGGTAATGTAGCAGTCGCGGCGGTTTGTTCCGGGATTTTCTGTCGTGAACATAACCGGGTAATCGTCTCCCGGCTGTCTTTCCATCAGGGAATAATCTACGGAGTCCGACCTCACACGGGGCGGGGTTCCGGTTTTGAACCTTACAAGGTCGATTCCGTTTTCGGAAAGCGATTCGGAAAGCCTTGACGCCGCCACTGTGTTGTCCGGTCCCGCCTCGCGTGTGTGCTCTCCGACTATCACGCGCCCTTTAAGCGAGGTTCCGGTGGCGATAATCGCCGCACCGACGGGGAAGTACCCGCCGAAGGCGGTGATCACTCCGGCTGTTCTGCCGTCCTTCACGTCTATCGCCGTGACCTCTGCCTGTATAAGGTCAAGGTTTTCGGTGTGCTCCGCGGTTTTCTTCATATAATCGCGGTATGCGACACGGTCCGCCTGCATCCGCAGCGACTGAACTGCCGGGCCTTTGCTCGGATTAAGCATCCGGCTCTGTATCATCACCGCGTCCGCGGCTCTGCCCATCTCGCCGCCGAGCGCGTCTATTTCGAACACGAGCTGTCCCTTGCCGGTTCCGCCTATCGACGGATTGCAGGGCATATTTCCGACAAGATCGAGGGTAAGGGTGAACAGCGCCGTCTTTACGCCCATGCGTGCGCAGGCGAGCGCCGCCTCGAGCCCGGCGTGTCCGGCACCTATAACGGCGACGCCGTAGCGTTCGCCTTCGTAATCAGCAGTCATTTGCCCACACAGAAATGCGAGAATATCTCGCCGACTATCTCCTCTCCGACGGTTCTGCCGTCGATCTCTCCTATCGCCGCCGCGGCGCGGGCTATATCCGTCGCCGCCACGTCCGGCGTAAAACCGTCAAGCGTGGTCAGCGCGTCCCTAACGGCCTCCGCACAGCGTACAGCCGCCGCGTGTTGTCTTGCCGACACGATTATCTCGCCGTTTCCGGCGTCGTTCTTTCCCGCAAAACTGTTTATCAGTTCGTAAAGCTGTGCCATGTTGTCTCCGCTTTTGGCAGAAACGTAAACCGCAGGCTCGAACGGGGAAGCACATCTGCCCAGATCGCACTTGTTCATAACGCACACGGTATTCGCACGGTACGGCTCAGTCGCCCGTATCAGCTCGCGGTCGTCATCGGTCAAATCCTTGCTGCCGTCGAACACGCACAGAATAAGCTCTGCGGATTCGATCATGCTTTTGCTTCGCTCTATTCCGGATTTTTCGGCGCCTTCCGCACCGTCGCGTATTCCCGCGGTGTCGGAGAGACGCAGAAGCACGCTTCCGACCCTCACGGTTTCGGTTACGACGTCACGGGTCGTACCCGCGGAATCGGACACGATAACCCGGTCTTCGCCGCACAGACGGTTCATAAGCGTTGATTTGCCGGTGTTGGGTCTGCCGCAGATAACGGTTTTTATCCCGTCCGAAATCGCTTTCCCGTAGCGATGGGTCTTTATAAGGGCCTCCAGCCTACCGAGCACCCTTTCCAGCCGTTCCTTAAGCTCTTCGGAGGTGGTTTCGGTTATATCCTCGTCGGGATAATCCGCACAGGCACATATGGCGGCGGCAGCCGAAACAAGCTCGTGCGAAATACCGTTTATCTCTTCGGAAAGACTTCCGCCGAGCTGTCTCAGCCCTGCGGAAAGGCATTCGTCGGTGCGCGCGTCAATAATACCGCCGATAGCCTCCGCCTGCGACAGCGTAAGCTTTCCGTTTATAAAAGCCCGTTTTGAAAACTCACCCGGTATTGCCGGAACACAGCCCGCCGCAAAGCAGGCGGCAAGCAGTCTCTGCTGTACAAGCAGGCCTCCGTGGCACGAGAACTCCGCCGTGTCCTCTCCGGTGAACGAACGGGGGGCGCGGAACAGCACGGCCATACCGTCGTCGAAATCGCCGCTGCCGTCCCTGAAGGTGCCGTGCACCTCGGTTCCCGCGGGGTAGGAATCCATGGCTTTCCCGCTTTTGGGAAGGAAGATTCTGCCGCAGACCGCCGCGGCGTCGTCTCCGGAAACTCTTATCACCGCGATTCCTCCGACTCCGCGCGGAGTTGAGATCGCCGCTATCGTACTCATTCGGGAAATACTCCTTCCGTTCTGAACCCTGCAAATCCGCGCTGACGCAGTGCCTCGTACACTCCGATTGCCGCGGAATTCGACAGGTTAAGACTGCGTATCGAATCAATCATGGGTATTCTTACGCAGCGCTCGCGGTGCTCCTTCAACATGTCCTCCGGCAGCCCCCGCGTCTCTTTTCCGAAGATGAGATACACCCTGCCGGAATAATCGGCGTCAGTGTAGCGGCGCTCCGCCTTGGTTGTGAAGTAATAAAACTTACCTTCGTTTTTGGAAAAGAAATCATCTATATTGTCGTAGTAGCTTATATCGAGATATTTCCAGTAATCAAGACCGGCGCGCTTAAGGTGCCTGTCTCCCACATCGAAGCCGAGCGGTTTTATAAGGTGAAGCGCGCAGCCGGTTGCCGCGCAGGTTCTTGCGATATTACCGGTGTTCTGCGGTATTTCCGGTTCGTGCAGTACGATATTTATATCCGCCATTCTCCGAATCACCCCTTTACGCCGTTTAGTATATATCATTTTCGGTCAATATGCAATTATTTTTACAAAAAGGTCTGTTTTTTTTGACGCGTATGTTGTATAATAAACTAATAACGATTATACGGAGGAATCTCTGCCGATGGCACTTTTCGGATCACTGTTCGCCACTTACAGCGAGAAACAAATAAAAAAACTTAACGGTACGGTCGATAAGATAGAATCACTCGGCGAAAAGTACGCCGCAATGAGCGATCCGGAGCTTGCCTCGCAGACCGATCACTTCCGGTCCCGCCTTGCCGGCGGCGAAACGCTCGACGACATTCTGCCGGATGCGTTTGCCGTCGTACGTGAGGTTGCCGACAGAGTGCTCGGGAAGCGTCCGTTCCGGGTGCAGCTTCTCGCCGGAATAGTTATCCACCAGGGCAGAATAGCCGAGATGAAGACCGGCGAGGGAAAAACGCTTATGGCGGTGCTCCCGGCATATCTCAATGCGATCGAAGGAAAGGGCGTACACATAGTCACCGTAAACGACTATCTTGCCAAGCGCGACAGCGAATGGAACGGCAATGTATTCCGCTTTCTCGGGCTTTCGGTCGGTCTTATATTAAACGGTATGACCCCGGACCAGCGCCGCGCCGCATACGCCGCGGACATCACTTACGGAACAAACACCGAAATGGGGTTCGATTACCTGCGCGACAATATGGCGGTATACAAGGAGCGCCAGGTCCAGCGCGGACACTGCTTTGCCATCGTCGACGAGGTTGATTCCATACTTATCGACGAGGCGCGCACTCCGCTTATTATTTCGGGCATGAGCGGAGAAAGCTCGGATATGTACGTTAAGGTGGATTCCTTCGTCCGTAAACTGTCGTGTCTCCGCATAAAGGAGAACGATTCCAAGAAGAGCGACGAGGATGTAGAGCAGGATTATATCGTTGACGAGAAAGCGCGGAACGTCGTGCTCACCGCAAACGGTATCCGCAAGGCAGAGGAGCACTTCGGAATAGATAATCTCGGCGATTACGAAAATACCGATTTACTGCACTACATCAACAACGCGATACGTGCCCACGGCGTTATGCAGAGGGATGTCGATTATATCGTAAAAGACGGCGAGGTTCTTATTATAGATTCATTTACCGGACGTATAATGCCCGGAAAACGGTTTTCAAACGGACTTCATCAGGCTCTGGAGGCAAAAGAGAAGGTCGCCATAGAAAAAGAGAACATGACCCAGGCGACAATAACCTACCAGAACTATTTCCGTATGTACAAAAAGCTTTCGGGAATGACCGGTACCGCCGTGACCGAAGAAGAGGAATTCCGCGGGATATACGGGCTTGACGTCGTGGAGATACCGACCAACCGCCCCATGATACGAATCGATCACAACGATGTGATGTATACCACGCTAAACGGAAAATACCGCGCTATCGTTAAGCAGGTGCTCGAATGTCACTCAAAGGGTCAGCCGGTGCTTATCGGTACCCCATCTATAGAAAAAAGCGAAATACTTTCTAATATTTTCAAGCGCAACGGAATAGCCCACTGCGTCCTTAACGCCAAAAATCACGAGAAGGAAGCGGAGATAATCGCCCAGGCGGGCAAATACGGCGCCGTTACCATTTCCACCAACATGGCGGGACGCGGAACCGATATAATGCTCGGCGGAAACAGCGAATATCTTGCAAAAACGCAGATGCGTTCCGAGGGATTTTCCGAGGAGCATATATTCGAATCGACCGAATTCGGACGCACCGACGATCCGGATATTCTTGCCGCACGCGCACGATTCAAGGAAATAGAGGCGGAAAAGCGCGTCGTGACCGATGCCGAAAAGCAAAAGGTCATAGAGGCGGGCGGACTGTTCATACTCGGCACCGAGCGCCACGAAAGCCGGCGTATAGATAACCAGCTCCGCGGCAGAAGCGGCAGACAGGGAGACCCGGGCGAGAGCAGGTTTTTCCTGTCAATGCAGGACGACCTGATGCGCTTGTTCGGCGGAGACCGCATACAGAACATGGTATCCGCTTTGAATATTCCCGAAGACCAGCCGATCGATCTTAAAATGCTGTCAAATACGGTCGAAAGCGCTCAGAAGCGTCTTGAGGGCAAGAACTACGAGCGCCGCAAAAACGTACTCGAATACGACGACGTAATGAATAAACAGCGCGAGATTATTTACAGCCAGCGAAATCAGGTGCTCGAGAACCGCGATCTCCGGGATACGATAAAAAAGATGATCGCAGCATTCATAGACGACGGAGTTGCCAGATATACCGTCGCCGAAGATCCGTCGGAATGGAATTACGAAGGCCTCCGTAGCTTCTTTACCGGATCGCTCGCCGGCGAAAACGATCTGCACTTTACGCCGGAGGAGGCCGCGTCGCTTACCCGAGATAAGCTTACCGATATACTCACCGAGCTTGCCGAAAAGAAATATGCCGATCAGGAGCGGCTTTTCACCCCCGAAAAGTTCCGCGAGATCGAGCGGAGCATACTGCTTTCCCGCGTGGACCGTAACTGGGTGCAGCATATAGACGCCATGGACGATCTTATATCCAGCGTCGGGCTCAATGCCTATGCGCAGCGCAACCCCGTAATGGAATACAAGATACAGGGCAGCGATATGTTTGACGAAATGGTCGCAACAATACGCGAGGAGACCGCGCGCGGAGTGCTCTCCGTCCAGCCGAGACGCGTTATGGTCCGCAAGCAGACGCTTGTCGACGGCACCGCCGGTATGAAGGGGGACAAGGCGGTACGCAAGCCTTTGGTAAAGTCCGAAAAGAAGATCGGGCCCAACGATCCCTGCCCCTGCGGCAGCGGTAAAAAGTATAAAAAATGCTGCGGCTCCCCCGTTGCCCAGTCAAAAGGATAATCATCTTCCCGAAGGGACGTGTGTAAATGGGATTCGGACTGATTACAATCGGCCTGGCTCTGCTTATGGGAGTTGAAGTCGGTTTCGGTCTGGTCGGATAT
Organism: Clostridiales bacterium; assembly: GCA_004553575.1. GTDB lineage: Bacteria > Bacillota > Clostridia > Oscillospirales > CAG-382 > SFLA01. The sequence continues at coordinate 4,423 of SFLA01000030.1, read as the reverse complement.
CCGCTGATGTTTGCCGGATTCCGCCGCCTTACCCGTATCGACGATGACTTTCTTATATGCGGCGTGCTCGCGCTGCTCAACATTCCGTATTCGGCTGTCTGCCTGCTCGAGCTTCTCGGCGTTGTCGGGACCGATTCCGTTATCGCAGGTTGTCTTACCGTCGCGAATTATGTCTTTTCCGCGGTGATGTACGGAATATTCTTTCAAAAAATACGCCGCATTGCCATAGACGGAGGCTCCGCCCCGCTCGAGCGGGAATCGACCGGCTGTCTGCTTATGTTCGGGCTGTATTACGTTTTTTCGCTTGCCGCGGTGTTTATTCCCGTAATCAGAAGCACCCTGCTGGTCGGCGTGCTTACCGTTTTCAGATATCTGCTCATAGCGTTCGGAATACTGCTTCTGCTCAACTGCGGAGCAAAGATAACGACTGCCGAAGTGATTGAACGGGAGATGAAAAAATGAAAAAGAAGCTGCGCTGCTTTGAATCTCCCCTTGTTTTCGCCGCGCTCGTCTTCCTTGCCAACCCGGTATTCGGAGTGGTGGATATTCTGCCTGATGTTATCGGAGGTCTGCTGCTTTACGCCGGTCTTACGGAGATATCGTATATCGATTCCCGTATCGATACCGCACGCAGCCGGTCGCTGTATCTTGCCGCAGTCAACGGTATTAAGCTGCTGCTTACCCCCGCGATAATCACCGGAGGCGTATCTTCGGATCTTCTCGCGGCGACCGCTTTCTTCGGGGTTGCGGAAACACTGCTGCTTTTTATGATTTTCGGAAATCTGTACGAGGGCCTTTCCGAATCGGTTTCGCTTCGCGGTAATGCCGATACCCTTCGTGCGTTCGACGGAGCGCGTACACTCGCTTTGTTCTTCATAGGGGTAAAGGCAGGACTTACGATACTGCCCGAGCTTTCCGCGCTGTTTGAAATTGCCGCGCTTACGGATATCACGAATGCCGAGCTTTATCTCAGCATTGCCGCAATAAAGAATTATTTTTATGTTCTGTCCGCATTTGTCGTGCTGGCGCTCGGAATATGGTGGCTTACAAATACAGCAGGCATGCTGCGGTCCGTGCGCCGCGATTCCGCCTTTGTCGAATCGGTTGCCGCGTCCTATTCCGCCGCATATCTCGAACGCCCTGCGGCACGTATGTGCAAGCGGCTTAACGTATCGAAATATTTTGTTGTACTCGGTCTGCTTTTTTATATCACCATCGATATGAACGGCACAAATATATTGCCTGAGTTTATCGGTTCCGCATTAATAATTGCCGGGTTGGCACTGCTTGCGCGGGCAGCCTGCTTCCGCAGCCTTGCGGCTCCCGCCTTTTATGCGGTTGCGGTGCAGACTCTTGCGTACTTTTACCGCGAGAATAAGATAGATATTTATGCCGATCTGTTCCGTGAACTCGGCACCGTCAGCTTTGCAGCCTCGGTAATTATCGGGCTTATGGAGGCGGCTTCGTTTGTATGGCTCGCCGTCGCCGCGTCGGACTATTTCGGCGCCGCCGCGGACACCTACGCTCCGCCCGATACCTCGCGTATGCTGTACGGTCTTTGGCCGGTCGCCGCGGTATATGCATGTATACACACGGTTATGTATGCGCTCCCGATCTGGCAGGGCTATCTGTGGCTCCCCGATACCGTTTGCATTATCGTCGCCGCCGTTATCGTATGCGGCAATTACCGTCTGGTCACCGGACAAATAAAATATTTGGAAGAAAGCGAAAAATTCAGATGTGCGGATTCATCGGCATCCTCAACGAAAACGGAATAACCGGCGCTGATATATCAGATACCGCCGCAATGTCCAACGTAATAAGGCACCGCGGTCCGGATCTTAACCGCGGCTGGGACTGCGGCAGGGTCTGCTTTGGGTTCCGGCGCCTTTCGATTATCGATCTCGAGGGCGGAGCGCAGCCCTATGTCACCCCCGACGGCAGGTATGCCTGCGTGTATAACGGAGAGGTTTATAATTATCTCGAGCTCCGCGACGAGCTTATCGCCCGCGGAGAGGTATTCGATACGGTGTCCGAGATAGAGGTAATGGTAAGGCTGTATTCGATATACGGCGAAAGCTTTATTTCCCGGCTTCGCGGTATGTTTGCGTTCCTTATATACGACCGTGACCGCGATACGGTAATGGCCGGGCGCGATCCGTTCGGTATAAAGCCGCTTTATTACCGTGCTTCCGGCGGGCGCACGGTTTTCGCCAGCGAGCTGAAGGCGTTTATGTGCGACAGCGGTTACGAAGGATTCGGAGTCGACAAGACGATGCTCCAGCATTATTTCTCATTCCAGTTCGTGCCGGAGCCCAATACCGTTACCGGGAACATAAGCATACTCCCCAAGGGATCGTACATGATTTGCTCCGGCGGTAAACACGAGATATTCAGCTATTGGAAGCCGGTTTTTTCGGAAACATCCGGCACCTATGACAGCCGCCGTGCCGCCCTGCGCGAGGCGATAGAGGAATCCGTAAGATACCATATGATTTCCGACGTTCCTGTCGGCAGCTTTTTGTCCTCCGGCGTCGATTCCGCGATAATCACCGCGGTCGCCTCAAAGCTTCAGCCGGGAATAAAGGCGTTCACCGTCGGGTTTGACGTAAAGGGGTTTTCCGAGATTGAGGATGCGCAGGCGATATCCGCTCATCTCGATATAGAACATATAGTGCTTCGCGCCACGCTTGACGATTTTAAGGAATGCTTTGAAAAAACGATATATCATCTCGATTCGCCGGTCGCCGATCCATCGGTTGTCGCGATCTATCTCATCTCGCGCGAGGCATCCAGGCATGTCAAGGTGATACTTTCCGGAGAGGGCAGTGACGAGCTGTTCGGCGGCTACCGTCAGTACGCTACAGCCGCTCCGTCCGCGAGAATGAACGCGCTTCCCGGATTCATTAAGAAGTTCCTTCTCATGGTCGCTTCGGTAATGCCGGACGGTATGAAGGGAAAGGGCTTCATTACCCGCGGATGCGTTCCGTTGGAAAAGCGTTTTGTCGGAGGCTCGTTCATTTTTACCGAAAAGCAGAAAAAGGCATTTCTCCGCACCTTCGATCCGTCGGTCGATTTCACCGACCTTACCGGGCCGATATTCGCCGAGGCAACCGGATATTCGCCGCTCCGCAAGATGCAGCACTGCGATCTTAACTGCTGGCTGCCTTCGGATATTTTGGTGAAAGGGGACCGTCTGTCCATGGCGCATTCGCTTGAAGCGCGTGTGCCGTTCCTCGACCGCGAGGTATTCAAAGCCGCCCGGGCGCTTGCCGACAATGATAAGATAGCTCACGGCACGACTAAATATATCCTTCGCGACGCCTTTTCCGATCTTCTTAATCACGATACCGTTATCCGTCCCAAAAAGGGTTATCCGGTGCCGGTAAGGGTATGGCTTAAGGACGAGCTGTTCGACTGGGCGCGGGATATTCTCAGGTCAAATACCGCTCAGGAATTCATAGATGAGAAACCGATTATAGGGCTGCTCGAAAAGCATGCCGCCGGCAAGGGCGATTGGTACCGTCAGATATGGGCGGTGCTCGCGTTTATAACCTGGTACCGCCTGTATGTCACCGACCGCGACGAAACCAAAAGACGGGTTGCGGCAGGGGAACTGTAAAAACGAATATTTTCGGCAAAAGCCGCGCAAAAAAGGGCGTGCGCCAGAACGACTATTGTAAATAAGTAGTTGAATGCACCCTTCGAGTGGCAAAAACAGAAAAGACCAGTCATGATCAAGCAACAGCTTGGTGTGGCTGGTCTTTTTTGCGTTCAACTGGTGATTTTCGGTGTGTTTTTTCGACTTTTTACAACAATATATTGCAATTTTGCGATGTATTCGCTATAATAAAGCTATACAATTGCAAAGGAGGACATTCCCTTTGAAGTTTAGCGATGCAATTAAAACAATTCGGAGAAAGACTTTGCTTAGCCAGAGCGATTTTGCAAAGGAAATCGGGATTTCATTTTCAACAGTAAATAGGTGGGAAAACGGCAAAGCCGTTCCGAAACTTTGTAAATTAAAATTGATTAAAGATTTTTGTGTAAAGCACAACATCCCCTTCGATGTAGATGCTTATGGCTCCTGTACGCTCTATGCCGGTGGAGATTCGATAGACGTTGGTTCCCTGTGATATGAACCGGACTGGGACGCCACCTATGTCTACTGCTACCAGGGCGGCGCCATCGGCAGTTCCATCAACGGCAGACAAATCGAGCTGGAGAGTGACCAGCTCTCCATCTCCGACTGCGGCATCTTCAGCCGCGAGGAGCCCCGGACGTACCATTTGGCTGCTTCGGCGCTCCGGGGCACCTGGTACCCGGACAACGACCGTTCGGCGGAACGTTACATCGTCATCGACAGCGCTGGCAGCTGGAGCCTCTGCCAGCGTACACCCGGCAGCGCAGAGGCTGCGGAAAT
>SFLA01000095.1 GCA_004553575.1 Clostridiales bacterium | reverse complement strand
GCTTTATTACTGCGCGTTTTTGTTGGTAAGCACATACTATCGGCTCCGCTGGCACGTAAAAACCGACAGGACGGCGCTTAAGGGTCTTAAGGGACCGGCTATCGTGCTCGCCCCGCATATATCCGACAAGGATCATTTTCTCGTCGGAATGGAGCTGTTCCCCCACCGTCCGACTTTCGTTCTGAGCGAGCATTTTATGGGATATCCGCTTCTGCGACCGGTGCTTAAGGTTATGCGCGTTATAACAAAAAGAATGTTCTGCGCGGACGTAGGTACCATTATGAAGATAATGCGCGCGCTGAAATCCGGCAACGTGGTAGTGCTGTTCCCGGAGGGACGTCTTACCTGGTACGGTCACTCGCTGACGGTGACCGAGGGCACCGCCGAGCTTGTGAAAAAAGCCGGAGCAGATGTATACACGGTAACGGGAAACGGAGCATATCTCACCTTCCCGAAATGGAGGAAGAAACCCCGGCGCGGAAAAATATCGGTAACCGCTGATCACCTTTTTACACCCGAAGAGATAAAAACTCTTTCGGTCGGCGAAATACGCAAACGTATAGACAATGCCATATTTCACGACGACGAACAGGCTATGGAAGACACGGAATACCGCTGTTCAGACATGACAAACGGACTTGACGGAATACTGTACAAATGTCCGGAATGCGGAAGTGAGTTCCGTCTTCGAACCGGAGGAAACCGGATTGTCTGCGAAAGCTGCGGAGAAAGCTGGACGCTTGACGGCAGGTACATATTGCACGGAAAGCATTTTACACGGATAAACGAATGGTGTATGTGGCAGATTTCGGAGCTCGATCCCCAATACGACAGGCTCGAATGCGACGTAAGGGTCGGAGCTGTAAACGATAAAGGCAATATAGATCATTACGCCGGCACGGGTCACGCCGCATTGTGCAGGGATATGTTCACCTTTTCCGGAACCGTTTTCGGAAAAGAAATATCATTTGAAAAAACGCCCGAAAGTATCGGCGGTTTTCCGATAACCGTAGCGTCCGCATTCGATATTTACCACGAAAACCGGCTGCTTTACATGCACCCGCTGCCGGATCTTCGAACTGCGGTAAAATGGGTGACTCTGCTTGACAGGATAATAGAGGACAAAAAGAAGAATGAAAATTGAAACTGCGGTCTGCGGACCGCTTCACACAAACTGCTATGTCGTTTCCGAAGGGAACGATTGTATAATTATCGACGCCGCCGGTGAATGCGGAACACTGCTCGACCTGGTGGGCAATCGAAAACTGCTCGCCGTCGTGCAAACGCACGGACACTTTGACCATATCGGGGCGGTGGACGAGATATGTAATAAAACCGGAGCTCCGCTTTACATTCATGAATACGACGCCGAAATGCTTTCCGATCCCGTAAAAAACGTATCCATGAAATTCTATCGCCGTCCGCTGCTCTGCGATACCGTACCGAACACCTTCACGGACGGTGAAACGCTGACCTTCGGCGGCATAGTACTTCGGGTTATGCTTACTCCGGGGCACACGCTCGGCTCCTGCTGTCTTTACACCCGGGATGTGATTTTTTCGGGCGATACCCTGTTCCGCGGGACGATCGGCCGAACAGATCACTACGGAGGCGACACCGAACGGGAGATTCTTTCGGTAATGCAGATAGCGATGTTACCCGGAGACCTCGAAGTGCTGCCGGGACACGGCGAAAAAACCTCGCTCTCTGCAGAAAGAGAATACAATCCGTATATAAATAAACGCCTGAAGGGAGCGGAATAAACCCGCAGAACGGCAGAATATACATAAAAACAACGCCCGAATGATTATTTAATCATACGGGCGTTTATTCGTTCCGATAATAATCGGGAGTTATTTCTCAGTCTGTTATCTTAACGCTTTCTATAACGACCGGATCGACCGGAACATCGGAAAAATATCCGTAGTTTCCGACTTTTACCGACGCTACTGCATCTATAACTTCAAGTCCCTCCGTTACGCGTCCGAATGCGGCATAAGCGCCGTCAAGATGGGGTGCATCTGCGTGCATTATGAAGAACTGAGACGATGCGGAATCCGGATCAGAAGTACGTGCCATTGACAACACGCCGCGTGTGTGACGTATATCGTTCCCGGTAAATCCGTTGGAACGGAATTCGCCTTTTATTGCCTTTGCGCGCTTCTGGGAAAAGCTTTCGTCGAATCCGCCGCCCTGGATCATAAACCCGCTGATAACGCGGTGAAAAATAAGGCCCTCATAAAACCCGTCCTTGGCAAGAGCAACGAAATTCTTTACCGTTTCCGGCGCTTTTTCGGGATAAAGCTCGGCTGTCATACTGCCGATTCCTTTTACGGTTATAATGGCTTTCATTTATATACTCCTTATTTAATAGTGTACGTTCCGAGAAAATGACGCTTTATCATAAGATAATCTGTTGCGTCGACAATGCCGTTTCCGTTAACATCGGCAAGAAAGGTCTGCTTCTCAGACAAAACGAAGGACCCGAGAAACGCGCGTTTTGTCATGAGATAATCTGCGGCTTCTATACTTCC
>SFLA01000029.1 GCA_004553575.1 Clostridiales bacterium | reverse complement strand
TTCCGATTCCGTCGGTTTCGAAAACTTCTATTACATTTTCGCCGCTTTTAAGGATCGGGGCGGGTACATACAGTGTCTTCTGGGGTCCCCGGTCGGTATAATATCTTCCGATATTGAATCCGTTTATCCTTATAAATCCGTGACGGAAGCCCTCGGGATATATGAAGGTATCACAGACTTTGCCGGTTATTTCAAGCGTGCCGCGGTACAGCGCCGGAAATCCGCCGCAGTCCGTATCAAGCATACACAACAACTCCTCAGTGAGCGGATATGTTTTCCAACCGAACAAATGCTGAAGCGAAATGCGCGGAACACCGATGCCCTTTGAGTCACCGAGCTTAGGGCCGTAGTTCACCCTTCCCATGTTCTCAACAAGAACATCTATCTTCATTTTTTCGCCGTGCCCGAGCGTAATCTTAACTTCGTCTGCTTTATATCCGCATTCGATAAGACCGGCAAATCTGCCGTTCAGATATACCAGCGCACGGTCGCGCATTCCGTCAAGGAATAAAGTCTGGCCTTCGCATGGGCCGGTTATCTCGGTTCTGTACAGCGTATATCCGAAATCCTGACCTATTTCGTCGACGGAAGGCGGTACTTTCGAGCATATGGGGTCACAGAGCTTATCAACAGATCCGAACAGCGTACCTGCCTTTGCCGGCTTAAATGAGCCGTACGCTTTTTTGGGAGTGTCGGTTACCGTAAGCGGCTGAAGAGGCCCGAAATGTTTTTCGTTGACCTCGCGAAGCCTGTAATAGCATTCGGTCAGATCTCCGCTTTCGGTAAGAGGAGCAAAATAATCGTAACTTGTCAGGGTAGGCTGATAGTCTGCCCCCTCGTCGTTTGCGCCGTTGAAGAACCCGAAATTCGTACCGCCGTGGAACATATAAAAATTAACCGAACCGCCCATCGAAAGAATACGGTCATAGCAGTCTGCAACATCGCCGGCATCGCGGCTGTGATGCTTGTCGCCCCAGTGATCGAACCAGCCGCACCAGAACTCGCTGCACATCAGGGGGACGTCATTACGGAATTCTTTAAGAATTGCGAAATTCCCCTCCGGATTCGAGCCGAAATTAACGGTTGTAAGAGTTCCTTCCACGCTGCCTCCTGCAAGATGCCATGCAGAAGGACCGTCTGATGTTGTCAGCAGGCAGGTGGCTCCGAGTTCAATTACCATATCCCGCAGTTTTCCGGTATATTCTTTGTCGTTGCCGTACGAGCCGTATTCGTTTTCGACCTGGAGCATGATGATATTACCGCCGCGCTCTGCCATGCGGGGCGAAAGTATTTCAAACAGCTTTTCAAAAAATGTGCGAACTTTGCCAAGATACTGCGGATTGTCGCAGCGAAGCTTTAATCCCGGCACGGAACTCAGCCATGACGGGAGTCCGCCGAATTCCCATTCGGCGCAAATGTACGGACCGGGACGGATTATTACGTCCAGACCTGTTTTCTTGGCTTCGTCTATGTACGCACCCAAATCGAGCATACCGCTGAAATCGAATACGCCTTCCTTCTTTTCGTGCGCATTCCAGCATACATAGGTCTCTACGGTATTGAAGCCACACTGATACAGCTTTTCCAGACGGTCGTGCCAGTATTCGCGCGGTATACGGAAATAATGCATTGCACCGCTGCGTATAACATGCGGCTTTCCGTTTTTATAAAAACGCTCGGAATCATAAGTAATAACGCTCATATTTTTCACCGGTAAGTATTATTAGGGTTTTTACTCCCCGAAACGAGTTTAACACAGCGTGAATAATAAGTCAAGTTATTGAAAAAACTCGACGGATGAGTTATAATAAACGAAAAACATACGGAGGAGTCTTTATGTACAACAGGTCTTTCTACCGTACCGAGCTTTATCCGGGTCAGATCTGTGCTCATGAGTGGATACCCGAGGGCGATATAACCTCTGTCCTCCAGATCTGCCACGGAATGGCGGAGTACCTTTTCCGTTACGATTCCTTTGCTTCGTTTCTATGCGATCAGGGCGTTCTCGTCTGCGGGATCGACCACCCGGGTCACGGAAAAACCGAGGGTACGCGTGGTTATTTTGCTCCGAAAAACGGTTGGGAGACGCTATGCCGTATTAATTGCGATTACGCATCGCGTATAAAGCAAAGGTATCCGGACAAGGCGTTCCGAATGCTCGGACATTCCATGGGATCCTTCGTCGCACGATACATCGCATCCGTTTATCCCGAAACCGCCTGCGATTATATATTTATGGGTACGGCAGGAAAAAACGGTGCGGTGGGTGTCGGACGCGTTGTCGCCGGTTTGATCCGTGCGTTTCGCCCGGACAGTCCCTGTCCGTTCCTTACGGGACTCGCCTTCGGATCGTATCAGAGAGAATATACGGCTCCTCGTACCGACTACGATTGGCTGAATACCGATTCGTCCGAGGTCGATAAATATATAGCGGATCCGGACTGCGGCTTTGACTTTACCGCTTCCGGCTTCTGCGACCTGTTCGACGGAATAAAGTATATTCAAAAAGATTCATGGGCGGGAACACTTCGCCCCGAAAAGCGGTATCTTCTCATTTCCGGTACGGAAGATCCTGTCGGCGGAAAGGGTGAGGGAGTAAAGGATGTGTATCTGCGGATGACCGTCGCTAATCTGCCTCACGTTACCTTAAAACTTTATCCCGGCGCGCGTCACGAGATTCTTAACGAGCCGTGCGGTACGGACGTCTGTTCATTTATTCACGATTGGATAAAGGCGAAGGAGCCGAAGAAATGAAAAAATATGTGGTAGCACTCGACCAGGGAACAACCTCATCGCGCTGTGTTCTGTTTGATAAAAGCCTTAACCCGGTTATGATGCGGCAAAAGGAATTTCGCCAGATATTCCCGCAGCCGGGCTGGGTCGAGCACGACCCTCTTGAAATATTTTCGTCGCAGTACAGCGTGCTTACCGAACTGATAGCTCTCGGCGGAATCGATCCGTGTGAGATTGCGGCGGTAGGTATAACCAACCAGCGCGAGACAACCGTCGTCTGGGACAGGAATACAGGCAAGCCGGTATGCAACGCCATTGTATGGCAGTGCCGCCGCACCGGAGCCATATGCGATTGGCTGAAAAAACAGCCGATAGCGGATTATATCCGGGAGAATACAGGACTTGTTATTGACGCATATTTTTCCGGTACAAAGCTGAAATGGATACTCGACAATATAGAAGGCGCCCGTGAACGTGCGGAAAACGGCGATCTTTTGTTCGGAACGGTAGACAGTTGGCTGCTGTGGAAGCTGACCGGTGGCAGAGTCCACGCGACAGACCGCACAAACGCATCGCGAACCATGCTTTATAACATACGAACACACGAATGGGATAAAAACATTCTTTCCGCATTGGGAATACCCGAATGTATGCTCCCGGAGGTGTGTCCGTCCGGACACTTATACGGTACTCTGAATCTGTTCGGTACGGATATTCCGATCTGCGGTATTGCGGGCGATCAGCAATCTGCACTGTTCGGTCAGGGCTGCTTTAACAGAGGCGAAACCAAAAATACCTACGGGACGGGCTGCTTCCTGCTTATGAATACCGGAAGCAGTGTGCATATAAGTAAAAACGGTTTGATTTCAACGGTCGCCGCTACACTTGACGGCGAGAACGCCTATGCGCTAGAGGGAAGCGTTTTTACGGCAGGAGCGCTTATTCAGTGGCTCCGGGACGAGCTTATGCTCATTCACGATGCGGCAGACAGTGAATATTTCGCCGGCAAGGTCAGCGATTCCGGCGGGGTATACATAGTTCCCGCTTTCACCGGTCTCGGCGCTCCGTATTGGGATATGTATGCGCGCGGAATTATCTGCGGATTGACCCGCGGTACAGGCAGGAATCATATTATACGCGCTGCGCTCGAAGCCATTGCGTACCAAACCGCAGATCTGCTCGACGCCATGCAGGATGACACCGGAATTCCGCTTTCGTCACTTCGCGTGGACGGAGGTGCCTGCGCCAACAATCTTCTTATGCAGTTTCAAAGCGATATTCTGGGCATACCGGTCGTGCGTCCCGCCGTCCGCGAGACAACCGCTCTCGGCGCCGCAATGCTCGCCGGGCTTTCAGTCGGATTTTACGGCTCCAAGGACGATATTGTATCGCTTTCACGCACGGAGCGCGTGTTTGCGCCTTCTATGGATAAAAGCCTCAGACTCGATAAACGCAACGGCTGGAGAAAGGCCGTAGAGAGGACTCTAAGCAATGCAGAAGAACACAATTAGAAGAAGAAAAAAAAGAAGCCTGGTTTGGCATGCGAAACGTCTGTGGAGCATACCGATAATCCGTATACTTACCGCGGCGTCACTGCTGGCGCTGCTTGCTTATCTAATGTTCTTTTCCGGATGCGGAAAGCAGGATGAAGCTTCCGGCACGGTGTCCGAAGACAATTCATCCGATGTCGTTTCCGATACCGTATCATATCCGGAAACATCGGATGCTCCTGCGTCGGCAGTCGTTTCGCTCGTATTCACGGATGCAACCGATGATCTTACCGATGTAATCCGGTCAGATGCGGGAATTGCGGTACGCGTGTCCGATATGACGGTGCTCGGCGGTAAAAACATGACCGGACGTATCTATCCGGCGTCAATGACCAAAATAATGACGGTAATCGTCGCCGTAGAGAGCGGTGTGCCGCTTGATACTCCGTTTACGCTTACATATGATATCATTAATCCGTATTACCTTGCCGGATCAACCATAACCGGCATAACTGCGGGTGACACCGTTACTTTTGCGGATCTTCTTTACGGCGCCGTGCTGGAATCCGGCTGCGATGCGACCGAGGCTATCGCAATATTGGTCGCCGGTTCGGAGGAAGCGTTTGCCGAACGTATGAACGCGAAGGCGAAGGAAATAGGATGTACGGAAACACACTTTTCCAATGCATCCGGAATGTATGATTCCGAAAACTATTCCACACTCGGTGATATGGCAATAATGCTGTGTTACGCCATGAAAAACGAAACCGCCGCCGCGTTGTTTTCGGCAGCGGAGTATACCACTGCCGCCACTCCTAAGAATTCGGCCGGATATACCTTCAGAAGTACCATGTTCGGCAGGATAAACGGAGATGAGGTTACCGGTGTTACAATAACCGCCGGAAAGACGGGTTATCTTTCGGAAACCGGTCACTGCCTTGCCAGCTACGCAGTAAGCAATACGGGCGAAGCGTACGTCTGTGTTACGGTCGGAGGGGCGACACGCTGGCATCCTGTTTACGACTGCCGCGATATTTACGGAAGATACGCTTCTGAACCGGACACATCCTCTGCGCCCGAAGTATCGCTTTCCGACGGCTGAAACGTTTCCACCGTCTCGGTTCTGGTGCATACTGCGTGAAGTACTATTCTCTCGTCGCTCTTAGATACCGGGGATACACAGGTAACCAGAGTAAGAACCGCTTTGCAGCCTTCCGTGTCTGCGCCGGTTTCTGCCTCGCTCGCGGCTTTTGTTTCGGATACGAACTCAAAAAATTCCTCGTCCGATGCGAAGAAAACTTTCGCGAAGCTGTTTCCGCCGGATGTATACACAGAATACGGAGAAAATACATAAACCTTTCCGCTGCAGAACAACTCGATTTCCATTTCGGAAAACCCATCTGCACCGCCGTAATAAATCTCCGCAATATCCGAAAGCATTCTCCCGGTGCCGGTATTATGACCGTACAGTACGATATTTCGGTTGTCGGCAAGCTCTCCGTAAAGCCGGTAATCGGCTATAATCGATCCGTTACGGTCGCTCCCGCCGGTGTATGACCGACGCAGATAGTACTCGTTTGTATCGCTTTGAAGCACCGGGTAGCTTATCGACGTTCCCTCTACGTTCAACCATGCACGGACGTCCGGATATTGCTCGCTAAGTCCCGTTGTTACATCCGCGAACACGCGATATCTGTCCGTGTCGCTGCCGGTGTCGGACACTTCGCCCGCGTAGCGGCTTACGGCGTCCGAATAAAGGGTGTCGCTGAATCTGTCGTCCTCCACCTTCTGTACGGCGTATATCGCAATACAGAGCAGAGTACCTGCCGCCAATGCGAGAATGAACAGCACTGTGCTTGATTTTTTCAAATTCCATCACCGTTGTTATTTTACCCGAAAGGAGGGAAACAATCCGGTGAGCAGACTTGTCGGCGCACTTATCCTCGAAGGAGGCGAAAACGTCGTTATTCATTGGCCCGACGGAAGCGAAACTTCCGCCGTATACACCGATACCTACGGCTACACCAATCTTTTCCGAGCGGGCAGCCGCGAGATAAAACTGTCTAATTATTTTATGCGAATGAAGGGAATACGCGTATCGCTTGCAGACAGCAAAAAAACGCCGTGAATCCGGGATACCCGGTTCATCGGCGTTTTTGTGTACTTTATTCCGCTTTGTTTCCTTTTTTACGGGCAAGCACAGAGATTCCGGCGAACATTACGATAACTGCCGTAACGGTTATAACGATCCGATACCAGGACGGATTATCCGATTCGCCGACCGGGACTGATTCATCTTCGGCGGAGGAACTGTCGGCATATATGAACACTCTGTGATCGTCCTTGGAAAACACGGTGATCTTTTTCAGCAGTGCTATGTCGGAACTCAGCTTTTTTTTCGCAGTCTCGTTTGTGAAGCTTATCGACGACGGATCGAGCTTCAGGATAAGCTCGGCGGCATCCGAAAGCTTACCGTCCGTAATCACGCGCTTTATTTCGTTTATCTTTTCTGCGAATTCGTCGCATTCGGCGCCGTCGGCAGCCGAACCGCTTATAAGCGAAAGCCTTTCTGTTATTGTACCGATCTGGGCGACTGCGGCGGCACGGCAGTCGTAGGTGGGGGAAACGGCAGGTATGCTCAGAAGTGCGTCGTATACCGTGTTCCTGTAATCACCCTGGATATACTGCGCGTACGAGAAAAACGCAAATCCGTCCGCGCCCGCCTCACGCACCTCGGATATCTGCCGAATATAAACATCGGAGCCGTAGTTGCCCAAACCGATATACGAAAACACATCGTCTCCGCACGCCTCGACCGTATATCCGGCATACATAGGAACAACATTGTTGCCGTATGCCATTGGAAACGCGCTGTTTATTATACCGTTTTTCATCCACTTTTCCGCATCCTGAAGGTGGGTGCGGCGGCTTTCCGAAAGGTTGGGCGCAATGTCTGCGCTTACGCTCATCCACGGTGCTTTTTCTGCAGCGGTTTCGACAATCCTTTTAACGAAATCTGTTACAATATCACATCGGAAATCTATCCATTCATCCCAATGAGCGCCGCCGGCTGTAATATCGGCGGGATCTGCGCCGTATTCGGCTTTGAACAGATCTCTCGTGTGTTCGTCATATCCGAAGTATTCTCCGGATTCGTAGGGATAGCGGATATAATCGAGCTGAAGCGCGTCAAGACGGTAATTGCTCATCAGATATTCGTATACGGAAAGCAGGTAGTCGCAGGCTTCTTCGTTAGCGGGATTTATAAAGTATCCGTTGCCGTATTCGTTGTAAACATAGTTGTTCCCGCTTTTGCTTATGCACAGCCATTCCGGCTTCTTTGCGGCAAGGCTTTCGGAATAATATGTGCTCGTATCGTAGCTTACCCGGTAAACCGAAAGCCAGCCCTGCAGTTCTATACCCTGCGACGCGCATTCGTCTATAAACGCCCCGAGCAGGTCGAAACCTCCGAGCGAAGGGTTCTGAATAAAGTATCCGTCCTCCGGCATGGGGCATATGAAGGTGCTGTCGTACAGAAGCTCCAGACATATTATGTTGTATCCGAGGCTCTTAATCTCGGCGACTGTATTTGATACGGCTTCGACGGTCGTGAGCCCGGAAGGACGCAGCCACATCGCACGGCCCTCAACGGCGGGCGATTCGGTCAGCGCAAGACTTGCATCTTTTGTAAGGCTTTCGAACGAATACTGCGCGCCTACAGCGGGACCGATATCGCCGTCGTCCAGACGGTCGCAAACCAGCTCGTACAGCTTTTCCAGCCGGTCTATCAGCTCTTCGGCGGTTTTGTAATTAATTATCGAATAGGTATTCGCCGCTTCGGCGTAACGCTCTTTCAATCCTTCGAGGGTTATCCTCAGCGAGGCACGTATGCTCTCTGCGCTGTAACTGAAGGTTATTGTCTTCTTTTCGGCGTCTGCTGTCGCCCTGAGACCGATTCCGGCTGCGTCTGTAAGCTCGGCTATCCTTCCGGCGCCTACCGCGCTTATAACAAACCCGCCTTCGGGAATAACGTTGTTGTTGCCGCCTATTGAGCAGACAAAGCCGTCCGAATCGACGCAAACCTCGGTACCCCATATGTTCGTGCCGGTGGTATCGCCGGTATCGTATATGATAATCGTGTCGGCATTGCGTATTCGGTTATATCCGTCAAAGGAAATCACGGCAGAATAAAACGGATCATAATCGTCCCCGATAATCCCGAATCTGCGCGAATCCGAGTCCAGAATCACACAGTCACCGATCGCAACCTCTGCAAGTATTGTTTTATAGTTCTCTCCTCGGGCAGCCAGCACGAATCCGGCTTCCGGGATATCGCTGTCGTTACCGCCGACCGCGGTTACCGTACCGTTCTCGATTGTTATTTCGTAATACCGGTCATCAGTTCCGGTGGTTTCTCCGTAGTCTGATGTGAATACCACAACTCCTGCGGCAAATATTGTCTGGTTATAGCCTGTATACGAGTAAAACCCGTCCTCGTCCGGATTCGCAGCGGCAAAAGCGGAAAGCGGAGCTGCAGCCGCCGCGAAAAGGACGGTTATAAGCATAAAACATAACAGTCTCTTCATATCGGCACCTCCGTATTTCGATTATATCAATGTTTACAGATAAAGTCAAGTTCGGCAGATCCGTCATTCCCGGGAAAGCATTCGGTTTACTTCGCCCCCCGCGAGCAGTATATACATGCAGGTGTACAGCCAAAGCATTGCGAACACCAGGGCCGTAAGCGAACCGTACAGGCTTCCGGCTCCGTGACTTAGATATACCGAATAGATTTCCGAAAACAATACCCATCCTGCAGCCGAAAATACGGCGCCCGGTATCTGGTCCCGTGCTCTCGCTCGCCTTGCCGGAAACATACGGTATATCAACGAAAAAAGCACGGAAAGGAGCGCGGCGGATGCGACAATACGCAGTGCCGTGACTGCGGCTTTTATGCGGAACAGCCATTGTGCCTGCGATATGAGCCATTCTCCGGTCAGCATCAGAGAAACGGTCAGCACCAGCACAAGCTGTAACAGGAGCGTATATCCGATCGCAAGCAGGCGCAGGCGTAAATAACCGCGGGTCTCGCGGCATTCGAACACCGAATTCAAACCTCGTATCACCGCATACACTCCTTTTGATGCCGACCAAAGCGCAGTTATCAGTGTTATCGGTATCAGAGCGTCACGCCGCGTGTACAGCTCGGATACTATGTCGGCAATCAGCGTGCCGACGGTTTCCGGTGCCAAACCCGTGAGCAGCGCAACAAATTCCTCCTCGGTGAAGGGGAGATACTTCAGCAGCGTAAGCATAAGCATGGTGAAGGGAAAAAATGATACGATTATATAGAACGCAGACTGCGCCGCGTATGCCGAAAGCGCATGGCGGGTGATTTCGGTAAAAATACCGTTAATACGCCGTATGATTGTATTCATTCTTTCTCCGGCTTTGTAAAAAAACTCATTGACTTTATGTCCCGGTATATGATATTATTCTTCAGGTAGTATATATGCGGCTCAGCGGAATGCTGCGGCTTACAGGCCGTCCGCGGGCGGTGTTCGTTTTCGGGCGGATTATGTGCTTTTGAGTCGGATATTCAGAGCCGTTATCTGTGCGGTTATTGTACCGCCCGTTTTGGATGCAGGACAGAATGTTTATATATGCTTTTTCGGGGCGCAGATAAAACCAATGCTGAATAATGAATTGATATAAGAGGTGCATCACATGGGAATCGAAAACAGCGAAAAATTCGCCAAGTTGGGTCTTACTTATGACGACGTTCTGCTTATACCGGCAGAGAGCCATGTCCTTCCCGCAGACATCGACCTTAGCACTAAGCTCACAAACCGTCTCAGGCTGAACATCCCGCTTATGACTGCGGCAATGGACACCGTAACCGAAACCCGAATGGCGATAGCTATCGCGCGGGAGGGCGGTATAGGCGTTATTCACAAGAATATGAGTATTCAGCAGCAGGCGGATATGGTCGACCGTGTTAAGCGGAGCGAAAACGGTGTTATAAGCGAGCCCTTCTTCCTTTCAAAAGATCATTATGTCTACGATGCAAACGCCCTTATGGAGAAGTATCGCATCTCCGGCGTTCCGATATGCGAGGGTAAAAAGCTGATCGGTATTCTTACCAACCGCGACATACGCTTTCTCGACAACTATGATATCCGTATAGAGGATGTCATGACCAAGGATAACCTTGTTACCGCTCCCGAAGGCACAACTCTTGAGCAGGCGCAGGAGATACTCCGCCGCCACAAGATCGAGAAGCTTCCGCTCGTCGATTTCGAGGGCAACCTGAAAGGTCTTATTACGATAAAGGATATAGAAAAAACTCAAAAGTATCCCAATTCCGCTAAGGATTCTCAGGGAAGACTTATCTGTGCCGCCGCTATCGGTGTAACAAAAGACGTCGTGGAGCGTGCCGCGGCGCTTATTGCCGTCGGAGTCGATGCTTTGGTGCTGGATTCCGCTCACGGCCATTCAGACGGTATACTTGCTGCCTGCCGCGCCGTTAAGGATGCGTTCCCGGATTGCCAGCTTATCGCCGGCAACGTCGCTACCGGCGAGGGAACAGAGGCTCTTATCAAAGCGGGCGCCGACTGCGTAAAAGTCGGCATGGGTCCCGGCTCTATCTGCACCACCCGTGTGGTTGCCGGTATTGGTGTTCCGCAGATTACCGCGATATATGACTGTGCCGAGGTTGCCGCAAAGTACGGTATACCGATAATCGGCGACGGCGGTATAAAGTATTCCGGTGATATAGTTAAGGGTATCGCCGCCGGTGCTGACGTTATAATGGTAGGTTCGTTAGTTGCAGGCTGCGACGAAGCTCCGGGAGATCTTGAGATATATCAGGGCAGGCAGTTCAAGACCTACCGCGGCATGGGATCGCTTCCGGCAATGAGCAGGGGAAGCAAGGACCGTTATTTCCAGACAAACAACAAGAAGCTTGTCCCCGAGGGAGTCGAGGGCAGGGTTGCTTATAAAGGGGCACTGTCGGAAACCGTGTTCCAGCTTATGGGCGGTCTCCGCTCCGGTATGGGTTATTGCGGTGCCAAGGATATATCGGCTCTTAAATCTGACACCCGCTTCGTCCGTATCACCAACGCCGGACTCAAGGAGTCACATCCTCACGACATATACATTACAAAGGAAGCGCCGAATTACAGCGTTTCACCCAGTTCCAACTGATATCTTTTTACCGGCGGCGGAAGTTTTCCGCCGCCTTTTTACACTCAGAGCACATGCGTAGTGCCTTAAATAAATACAGGATACAATCTGTATTTTGTGGTATTCGCTGAATCCGTCTTTTTCTCTTGACTTGACGCGGCGCAAAAAGTATAATTACACAAGATTATTTATTTCGGAGGCAGAGAATGTACAGCAAGAATGATATGGATTATATCGCTCGGGTCAGCGCTGCGGTCGAAGCTTCGGCGCCTGATGTCGCCGCAATTATGAAAAAAGAATTTGAACGTCAGAATTCCACCGTCAATCTGATTGCGAGCGAGAATTTCGTCAGTACCGCAGTAATGGCTGCTGCCGGAAGCTGGCTTACCAACAAGTATTCCGAGGGAATGGTAGCCAAGCGTTATTACAGCGGCTGCGGTGTAGTGGACGAGATTGAACTTCTTTGCCGTAAAAAGTGGCTCGAGGTATTCGGGGTTTCGGATACATATCATGTCAACGTACAGCCTCACAGCGGCTCACAGGCTAATTTTGCCGCATATACCGCCGTGCTTAAGCCGGGCGATACGGTACTCAGCATGTCTTTGTCCGACGGCGGGCATCTTACACACGGGTCCCCTGCAAACAACAGCGGTAAGCTTTATAACTTCGTTCACTACAGTGTGACCGACGAGGGCGTTATCGATTATGATGATCTTGAGCGAAAACTCGACGAATGTTCACCCAAGCTGGTCGTATGCGGAGCGAGCTCATATTCGCGGACTATCGATTTTGCACGCATACGCGCTCTGGTGGACGCTCACAACGCCGAATCCGGCGATAACACACTGCTGATGGCCGATATAGCTCATATTGCCGGTTTGGTGGTTGCGGGATATCATCCGACGCCTTTCGGCGTATGTGATATCGTAACCTGCACTACTCACAAAACGCTCAGAGGAGCGCGCGGCGGTCTGATATTCTGCAAGCTCGAGCTTGCAGGCGCCGTCGATAAAGCGGTTTTTCCCGGAACTCAGGGCGGACCGCTTCAGCATATTATCGCTGCCAAGTGTGTCACTGCAGAGGAATGCCTTAAGCCCGAATACAAGGACTATATCCGTCGTGTAGTTGAAAACTGCGCTATTATGGCTCAGGAATTCATATCTATGGGATATAAGGTGGTCGCCGGCGGTACCGACAACCATCTGTTTATGCTCGATCTCACGGATACGGGGGTATCCGGTCTTGCCGCTCAGCTCGAGCTTGAGAAGCGCGGCATAATTCTGAACCGCAACTGTGTCCCGGGCGAAAAACGATCTGCATATGAGACAAGCGGAGTACGTATCGGCACCGCGCCCGAGACCACACGGGGATTCGGTCCCGATGATTTCATAAAGGTCGCTCACCGTATTGACGAGGCTATAAAGTATCTCGCTTCAAAGGAATGATTGCCTTTTATCGATTTGCCGCAGATTTCCGCGTTTTTTCCTGCCGCCGTCTGTTCCGGACGGCGGCTTTTCGTTTCAGGCTTGATAAATAACGTGCATATTTGCACCGTATATATTTGACGGAAGTATTATTCCCGTATTACGGCTCATATATGTTACTTCGTATGTTTATTACCTTAGAACTGTTTTGCCGAATATGAAACAGATGCATCTGCGCGTATGCAGATACGTTTGCGCTTGTTTTACGCGGCTTTACGAAAAAGGCCGCACGCCGAATTAAAGCGGCGCGCGGTCACAAAAACTATTATCAAAGAAAAGCCATGGCTCAATCCGCATTCGGAAGAAGGCACGAAACAGTATCAGGCGTTGTATCCCTCGGGGTATTCAGATATCGGCCTGTCAAGCAGCTCGGGATTTGCGAGCAGGTATTTCAGCAGGTTCAGCGATTTGCCGAAGTATATACCGTCTGCGATTCTCTCGTCGATAGTGAGCGAAATATCGACGACTTCTTTTGGGGTAAAGCCTTTGCCGTCCGCATCCGGTACCGGAGCAAGATGCTTTTCGCCGATAATTGCGAAGAGCGAATTGGTGCCCCACTCGGCGAGATGATGGTATGATGCGTTCAATTTGATACTGCCTAGGTTCGAAATGAATACCGTTGAATAGTAGGGATCGTCCTTCATAAGCGAAGCAGGGTATTTACCGTAGTATTCAAGCCTTCTAAGACAGTGCACAACGAATTTTAAAATGGGGCGGGGGAGTTTTACGAGCGTATCCAATTGGTCGCTTGTGCTGTCCTGTACTCCCTCGTGGCGTATGCTGTAAACCTTTTTTACAATATAGTCGTGAACCTGGTCAACTATGCCGGTTTCGCTCTCGCGGTTGGCTGCCATAATCACCAGCGCTTCGTGCGCATTGTCCTCGAATTTATTCTTTGCGACAAAAGACGCAGAAATATCACGGCGTTCGTATATGCGGCCGCCGCAAATGAAACGGTTCATAAGCGGTCTGAAGTAAATGGTCTTAAAAACCGCAGCGGTTATAACATGGAACAGCGTATATTTGAACTGGGGATTCTCTGCATTCCGTTTTTCGATATATGCATTAAC
>SFLA01000028.1 GCA_004553575.1 Clostridiales bacterium | reverse complement strand
AAGCAAAGGGCTTTATTACGATTGCAGGGCGTGTAAATCGCCAGTATTTTTACGAAAGGCTCTACGGAGCAGGAAAGGGGGAAATGTAAATGCCGGTATCCTTCCATGAGGGTGATGTCGTAAATGTTGCGCTTGTTGTTCTTGTAGGGGATCGGGAAGAGCATATTATCCTGCGTCATGTCCAGTCCCATTCGCGCGTAATGCACAAGGTCGAGGGCGAGGTCGTTAAGGTTTACGGTGTTCCAGTTGACCGGCAGGTCATTGTCGTACTTGTGGTCTCGGTTGTTGGCATTCTTGCGAAGGCGTTCTTCCTCCGCCGCCTTGAGGGCGCGGTCGATCACGATGAAGTATCCCTGGATGAGCGTCCTCTGGTAGTCGGTTACCTGCAAGGCTCCGGCGACGTTCCCGCCGAATTCCTTCAGAACCTTGTTCGTGAATTTCTCGCTGGTGGCGAGCTGCTCGGTCTTCTGCGTGTCGAGCGCGGTCTGATTGGTGGTTGTGAGTTCTTTCGTTGCCATTGTTAAATCCTCCAGTATTTAATTATTTTCTTCTTCTGCCTCAAGGGCATCAAAAAGCGATATTTGATTCGGGTCCGGCTGCGCGGCTCTGATCTCCGCTTCAGCTTTCATCTTGCAAACGTGACCGTACCCGTCTTCGACTGCCTGCTTGCTTGTCAGCAATCCGCCGCAGCGTTTGCACCTGCGGGCTTTTATCGTGAATATGTCGTCTTGGCTGTTATCCATCGGAACCACCCTCTGTCAAAGGGATTCGCGATTCGTAATAAGCCGCGGTGTGTCTCTCGAACGGTGCGTCCTCTGGATAATATCTTGCTCTGTCTTTCCAGTCGTTGAATCACTTCGGGCATTGCCAGTGATTGAGAACCGGCACAAGGTATCCCTCATGTGAGTGCTTTCCGCATTCGTCGCAGATTCCAAATCCTCCGATGAGGGTGATTTCTGCAGCGGTCGTGTGGTATGCAATCAGCCCTGCTTTCGTCAGCATTTTCCTCATTCGTCCACCTCCAGCCTCAGCTTCTTGTCTGCTTCGCTGACTACCAGCCGGATGATCTGCGTGTCGGAGTTTTCGAGGTGCGTCACGCTTTCGGCGTTGTCGATGAACACAGGCATTCTGATGTTCCAATGCTCTGCGAGGGTGTTGATGATCTCCAGCCCTGCGTTAATCCGTGCGGCGTTGTTTGCGAAGGTGTAAGGTACCAGCGTTCCGTCGTCGCGCGGGATCATGACTTCGCAGTCTTCTTTTAGCCCGCCGTTGAGCTGCTCGATAAAGAGGCGGAAGCGGACGCGCTTGAATTTTCCGTTGATTCTTTCGGTGAGGGCTGACACCTTCTTTTTCGTGAAGAGGTCGCAAAGGTAAAGCCCTTTTTCGAGTTCCTCGAATTCTCCGCCGAGCCGCTTTTCCTGCTTCTCAAGCTCGGCAATTCTGCGGTGCTGGTTTTCCGCCATTGTCAGTTGCATCTGCTTATCACGTTCATCTCTGATCGCGCCGTCCACGGCTTTGATTTTGGCTTCTACGGCGGCGACCGCTTCGCTGGTGCATTTACCTTCATCTTCGATTTTCGCCTCAAGGTCGGCGATCTGGGCGGTCAGCGTGGCGTATTCCTCGGTCGTCTCGTATGCTGTCGGCTCGATGCGCCTTCCGGCGAGGGCTTCCACTTTGGCTTCTGCGGTCTTTTTCGCTTCGTCCGCCTCCTCTGCTTTTTTTCGGAGGTCTCCGATGTGAGCTTCAAGTTCCGCGATTGCGGTCTTGCTGGCTTCCGTTTTACCGTGCTTGTTGATTTCCTCGAGCTTCTGGCTCTTGCGGAGGTTGAAGTCTTCGCGCATTTTCTCGATCTGCTCTGCAGGGAGTTGCTGGCGGCAGGTCGGGCAGATTTCCTGTCCTTCGTCCCAGTGGGTTGCGCTGACGGTGTGGTAGTCTGCGAGGAGCTGCGCTCTGGTTGTCTCCAGTCTCTCCTTCTTGGCTTCGGCGCGGTCGATGTCGGTTCTGATATCCTCTGCGGCGCGTCTGGCTTCGCTCGCTTCCCGTTTTGCGAGGAGGATGTCCGCGTCGATGTCGGTGTTCTGGTCGTTCTGGGCTTTGGTGTGCGCCGCCTTGCCCTCCGCCAGTTTCGTGCGAATGTCCGCGATCTGGGTGCGGAGCGTAGCTGCCGCCGTTCCACCTGCGGCCGCTTCGGCTTTTTCGGCGGCGAGGCTGTCGCGTTTTCTCTGAAGGCTGGCGATGTTCTGCTCGATTTCCTCAGCGTTCAGTCCCGTTGTGTCGGGGATCGCCTTTTCCGCCTCGTCGATTCTCGCGGGGATTTCGGTCAGTTGCTTGTTGATCTCGCCTCTGCGGGCGGCTGCGACCTTCTTGTATTCGTCGGTGGTGTAGTATTGCTCTGCTGTGCCGTTCATTCGCAGGAAGTCTTTCAGTTCTTTGAGGTCATCGTTTGCCGCGATGATCTCGTCGTCGCTGATATCGCCGCAAATCTCCAGAAGGATTTTCCGGCGCGTGTCCCATGAGAGCTGTTCGGGGAAATAGTCGGGCATCGTGAGCATCTTCGGCTTTTCGGTGTCGCCTCCACAGAAGCCGATAACCGTTGCCGTGAATTCCTTTTCCTTGACCGGCACTCCGTCGACTTCGTACTCGACCGTGTGTCCGTCGAATTCTTCCATCGCGGATCCGCGCTTCTTCTTGTATGATTCGTGGTAGGTCTTCTTGAGGGTGATCTGTCTTCCGGTGTCGGTGATGAATACCGCCTCTGCGCTATGATCGAGGTGGTGGAGGTCTCCGTCGGGTCCTTTGGTTTTTGGGGTGAAGTTCTTCGCCGCCGTGCTTGCCTTGTCAAAAAGCAGCCATGTCAGCGCGTTGTAGCAGGTGGTTTTGCCGGTGGCGTTGTCGCCGTAAA
Source organism: Clostridiales bacterium (assembly GCA_004553575.1). GTDB lineage: Bacteria > Bacillota > Clostridia > Oscillospirales > CAG-382 > SFLA01. Next base: position 11,118 of record SFLA01000028.1, on the reverse strand, counting down.
TGCTGGCGGATCGTCCTTCGGGAAAATCTAAGGAAAGGCTTTTTATGCCCTGGAAGTTGTTAAGCGTGAGCCGGTACAGTTTCATTTGCCATTCTCCTTTGCTGGTTTAGTTTGTTCATCGTGTTGCACCATTTGCTGAATGCGTTTTCTCTGATGTGTTCCTCGACCAGTTTGCCGAGGTAGTAGGGCTTCCGGCGTTCTCCGTCAAGGTCGCCCTCTCGGCTGATTATCCAGTCGAGTTTTCTCTGCGCTGGCGGCAGGGCTTCGTTCCACTCCGCGTCGGTGATTTCTCTGCCGAGGTATGAGCTGGCTTCGTCTCTGACTTCGTCTTCGTATCTCATGCTGTCCCTCCTTCAGCTTTCGTATGGAGATGCAAGGCTCCAGTTCCATGTGTCCTCGCTGCGCCACTCGCTTGTGAAGTGGTTTCTGTTGCCGTCGCCGGTGAAGTACACGTATTCCTTCGGCAGCACTCTGCCGACATCCTTTTCGCCAGCCTTTTCGGCGTACCATCTGCAAAGAACATCTTCGGCGATCAACCTGTGTTCTTTCGTGACGGGGTAGTCTTCGTCGTATCCGACGAATTGGTGGGGCTGGGTGATTACCGCCTCGATGCTGTTCGGGTATCCTTTCGCGTCTACGCGGTTAAGTACGCACCATGCGACCGCCGCTTTCTCGGTTATGGATTCCACTCCTCTGGCTTCGCCCCAGATGAGCTTTGCCAGCATTTCGATGTCTTCCTCCTCCGGCATCTCTGCGATCGGCGTTGCCGGTTCGTTCTTCTTGTCGGTGACGTAGAGGAGGTTTGTGATCTCCGGCTTGTCTGCTGCGCTCGCGCTTGCCGCCATTGTTGGTGTTTGCGATGAGCGTTCATCGGTCGCGTTTACCGCGCCGCTTTTGTCAATGGCGAAAACCGAACCGATGAGGATGATTCCCACGGCGGCTCCCATGACCATGTAAGTGATTTTCCTGTGCATTGTGCTTGCTCCTTTCGTTTTTTTAACAATAAAGCCTTTCCATGAGGTATCTCCGCGACACCCTTCCTGCTACGGTGATTGCCCCTCTGGCTTCAAGTTCTTTGTTTAATTTCTGGATGATCTTGTAGGCGTGGCTCTCGCTGCACTCAAGCAGGGAGGCGACCTCTGTCACCCGGAGGAATTTCGGCTGTTCCGCCGGTTCCGTTGTTTTATCCATGCTTTGAGCCTCCTTTGAGGTTCTTCCGCGCCCATATCTTCATCTCCTGCGCGGTTACCTCGATTCTTTCTAATGCCTTGATCACCTGCTGGAGGCGTTCGTTCTCGTCTGGGGTGATGATTCCGTCCTCGGCAATGTCGAGGATCGCTTCGGTTATGCCGTCGGCTTCTCCGAGCGCGGAAATGATGCGGATCGTCAGCCGGTCAATGCTTCGCGCTTCGGCGGGCGGCACCGTTTTCCTTCCGAGGGGACATATCTGTGAGCAGTAGTGGTTCGCAAGCTCCGGCGCGTCGTAATAGTCCGCCATGAGCAGGACTTCTTCTGGGTAGGGGTTGAGGCTTCCGAGTTCGATTCTCGCCAGCCGAGTGCGGTCGATTCCGAGTTCCTCGGACGCTCCCTCGCGGCTTGCCAGCCGGTCGTTGCACTTTGAAGCCGCGATACGTGCTTTGTAGAAGGCGTTGTCGGCGGCTTTCGTGGCTTGTTTAGGCATATATTTTTGCCCTCCTTTCCGCTATAATTTAATTACAATGATTCTCAATCCGTGGGGTCGATTGCTGTATTGTTCTCGTTTTCCGAGAGTTGGTCGTCAAAAAAAATTTGAGGGGTCACTCCGAAACCGTCAAGGCAAATGTGCAGGAATTCGTCGGCGGTCAGTCTGACCAGTCCTGTTTCGAGCTGGCTGATGCGCTTCGGGTTAATTCCTGCCTGCTTGGCGACGTGGGTCTGCGTGATCCCGCGTTTTTCGCGGTAGTCGCGCATCATCTGGTACACCTTCTTCATGCGGCATTCCTCCTTTCACTCGTTTTCCGAGAATTCATTGTGGTCTTATTATAGCACTCATTTTCCGAGAAGTCAATACTTTTTTCTATAATTCCGAGAAAGATATTTCAGAAAACGAGAATTTGTAGTATAATGTTCTTGTAAAATGAGTGAAGTATGCTTTGAGAAAGGTGGTTGCTATGCTTTCATTCGGTGAGCGTCTCAAAAGGGCGCGCGAAAGAAAAGGCTTGACGCAGGCGCAGGTTATGAAAATAACCAGCATCACCGACAAGTCTTTGTCTCGGTACGAGAACGGGGCTTCCGCTCCCGATCCCGATACCATTCTGGAGCTGATTCGTCTGTACGACGTTTCGGCGGATTATATCATGGGGCTGTCCTTGCAAATGGGTCACGCCTCGGACCCAGCTTCCGGCACTTCTCTCGCGTCTCCTGCGATTGCGTCTGATCCCGATATCCACGAGAAGCTGGAGGGGCTTTCGGACGACGCTCGTAAAAAGGCGGAGGAGTACATCGAAATGCTGAAAACGCTTGATGAGGTAAAGTCTGGCGAGAATTTCCTCGATGTTAAAAAGAAAGCCTGAGACGTGAGCTTCGTCGTTATTTCGTGTTTTGGTAGGTGATGCTTTTGCTGAAATTGAATATTCTGTGTCCTTCGTGTCGCCGCCGGTACTCGGTTGAAGTTCCGAACGGTGCCGGTGTGCATACTGTCCATTGTCCCTATTGCTCTGCGCCGTATGTGGCGACTGTCGCCCAGCGTCCTGTTCGACAAGCAAAGCAGAAGCCGGTCGGTGCGGATGCGGTTGCTCTGAAGGTACGCCGGTGCGAGATTGCGTCAAATGTCGCGTGGCTCATCGTCGGCATCATTCAGTGCGTGTTGGTCTATACTGCTGCCGCTGGTGTCTGGAATGTCGTCAATGCCATTGTCGCTCTGCGGAATGTGAAGAATATCACGGCTCACAATCCGGGCGTGGTTCCTTATTTCGAGGGGCGCAAGACCTGGCTGATTGTCCTTGCCGTTGTGAATGTTGTCCTCGGCGGTGTGGTCGGTGTGGTTCTGGTTCTGTTTGATTGGTTTGTCCGCGAATTCGTGCTGCGAAACCGCAGCGCGTTTGAGGGATGAGGTAATCGGTACAAGGTATTCGGTTTAAGGTATGAGGTATAAGGTATAAGGCAGTTTTTGCACGGTGCTTGTACTGTGCTTGAAAGGAGGCGGGGCTGTGTCCGTCTACAAAAACGAAAAACGCGGCACTTGGTTCGTCTCCTTCCGCTATACTGACTGGGACGGAATGAGGCGGCAAAAGAAAAAAGAGGGCTTTCGCACTCGGCGAGAAGCCCTCGAATATGAGCAGGAATTCAAGCGCAAGCAGGGCGGCGGCACAGATATGTCCTTCGGCTCTCTGGTTGAGCTTTATATGGCGGACTGTTCCACGCGCCTTCGCGCGACCACAGTGGAGAGTAAGCAGTGGATTTTCGATTCTAAAATCCTGCCGACCTTCCGCTCGGTTCCTGTGCGGGATATAACGCCGACGATGATTCGCCGGTGGCAGAATGAGCTGCTCACGGATCCGTCCGGCTATTCTCCGACGTATCTGAAAACGATAAATAATCAAATGTCGGCGGTGATGAATTACGCGATCCGCTTCTACGGTCTGCCGTCAAATCCTGTTGTGGTCTGTGGACCCTTCGGGAAGAAGGCAGCGGCCGCGATGCAGTTCTGGACGCGAGACGAATTCCACCAGTTTATTGCCTGCGTAAAAAAGCCAGCGGCAAGGCTGGCTTTCGAATTGCTGTTCTGGACTGGTATGCGCTCCGGCGAGCTTCTGGCTCTCACGCTGGATGATGTCGATTTTGAACGGTCGCGCATAAGGATCAATAAAACGCTGGCGCAGGTGCGTGGGGAGACGGTTGTCAATCCTCCGAAAACGCCGAAGTCAAACCGTGTTGTGTCAGTGCCTCGGTTCATCCTCGCTCTGATCCGCGATTATGCTGACCGCCTTGTGGACTATGAGCCACAGGATCGGCTGTTCTATTTCACGAAGCACTTCTTGCACTACGAGCTGGCGGCTGGTTGTAAGGCTTCCGGCGTGAAGCGCATTCGTGTCCACGACCTCCGGCACTCTCACGCTTCGCTGCTCGTTGAGATGGGGTTCTCTCCGTTGCTGATCTCCGAGCGTCTTGGTCACGAAAATATCCAGACGACGCTCCAGACCTATTCGCATTTGTACCCCGACAAGCAGGAGGAGGTTTCCTCTCGTCTGGAAAGCGACGAAGGCGAGAAATACTCCGGCGTTCTCTCGGAGTTCGAGAAGAAAATCGAGGACATGACTTGAAGTGTTACGCTTTTGTTACGCTCGGTCAAAAAATAAAGCCGAAATCCCTTGATATATAAGGGGTTTCGGCTTTTTGGTTCTTATTCCCACTCGATGGTGGCGCAAGGCTTCGGAGTGAGGTCGTACAGAACCCGGTTCACGCCTTTTACCTCTGAAGTAATGCGGGCGGTCAATGTCTGCATAAGCTCCCACGGAAGCTGCTCGACCGTTGCCGTCATTGCGTCGACAGTGTTGACGGCACGGACAATAACAGGCCATTCAAAACTGCGCTTGCCGTCCTTAACACCGGTGGAGCGGAAATCCGGCACGACGGTGAAATACTGCCAAACCTTTTTATCAAGACCGTGCGCAGCGAATTCCTCACGCAGGATCGCATCCGATTCGCGAACCGCTTCGAGACGATCACGGGTTATAGCGCCGATACAGCGAACGCCGAGGCCGGGGCCGGGAAAGGGCTGACGGTTGACCATATCATCGGGCAGACCGAGTGCGGCTCCGACAACTCGCACCTCGTCTTTATACAGCAGCTTAAGGGGCTCGACCAGCTCGAATCTCATATCGTCGGGGAGTCCGCCCACGTTATGATGCGCTTTTACGCCGTCGCTCTCGATAATATCGGGATATATTGTGCCCTGAGCAAGAAAACCGATTCCCTCCAGTTTACGCGCTTCCTCCTCGAACACACGGATGAATTCGCCGCCGATTATTTTACGCTTCTGCTCGGGATCGGATACTCCCTCGAGCTTACCGAGGAATCTGTCGGCAGCGTCAACATAGACGAGATTCGCACCGAAGCGCCTGCGGAACACATCGACCACCTGCTCGCTCTCTCCCTTGCGCATAAGTCCGTGATTGACATGCACGCAGGTGAGCTGTTGTCCGACCGCCTTTACAAGCAGTGCGGCGACAACAGACGAATCCACTCCTCCGGACAGAGCAAGCAGGACCTTGCCGCTGCCGATCTGTGCACGGAGCGCCGTAAGCTGCGATTCGATAAATGCCTGCGCATTTTCGATCGTATTTATCCGCTTCATATCCGCGGGGCGTACGTTTTCGTTCATTATTAACAGTTCCTTTCGGATTAATTTACGGTACATTACAGTCGGATTATAACATATATCGGCGCCGGATTGCAATACCTCAAAAACAGTCCCGCAGAGACTTTTGTCCCTGCGGGAAAGGTTTACCGGTATACGGTTCAGAGCTTGGGTCCGGCAGCTACAAGAGCCTTGCCTGCCTCGTTGCCCTCGTACTTTGCGAAATTCTTTATGAATCTGCCCGCAAGATCCTTGGCCTTTACATCCCACTCTTCGGAGGAAGCGTAGGTGTCACGCGGGTCGAGTATGCCGCTGTCGACTCCGGGAAGCTCGGTAGGAACCTCGAAATCGAAGTACGGTATCTTCTTGGTGGGAGCCTTGTTTATGGATCCGTCGAGTATTGCATCGATTATTCCGCGGGTATCCTTAATGGAGATACGCTTGCCCGTGCCGTTCCAGCCGGTGTTCACGAGATAAGCCTTGGCGCCGCTCTGTTCCATTTTCTTGACAAGCTCCTCGGCGTACTTGGTGGGGTGCAGCTCGAGGAACGCCTGGCCGAAGCAGGCAGAGAAGGTCGGGGTGGGCTCGGTTACGCCGCGCTCGGTGCCTGCGAGCTTTGCGGTAAATCCGGAAAGGAAGTAATACTTGGTCTGCTCCGGAGTAAGTATGGAAACGGGAGGAAGAACTCCGAACGCATCTGCGGAAAGGAATATGACGTTCTTGGCGGCGGGCGCTGCGGAAATCGGACGAACGATATTGTTTATATGGGAGATCGGATAGGATACGCGGGTGTTCTCGGTTACGCTCTTGTCGGCAAAATCGATCTTGCCGTTCTCGTCAAGCGTTACGTTCTCGAGCAGCGCGTTTAGCTTAATGGCATTATAAATGTCCGGCTCGGAATCCTTATCGAGATTAATAACCTTCGCATAGCAGCCGCCCTCGAAGTTGAAGATGCCCTTGTCGTCCCAGCCGTGCTCGTCGTCGCCGATAAGCAAACGCTTCGGGTCGGTGGAAAGGGTGGTCTTGCCGGTTCCGGAAAGTCCGAAGAAAATAGCGGTATTCTCGCCGTTCATATCGGTATTCGCGGAGCAATGCATGGAAGCGATACCCTGAAGCGGGAGATAGTAGTTCATCATGGAGAACATACCCTTCTTCATCTCTCCGCCGTACCAGGTATTTATAATAACCTGCTCTCTGCTGGTTATGTTGAATACGACTGCGGTCTCGGAATTGAGTCCGAGTTCCTTGTAATTCTCGACCTTCGCCTTGGAAGCGTTGTATACGACGAAGTTCGGCTCGAAGTTCTCAAGCTCCTCGGCTGTCGGAACGATGAACATGTTCTTTATGAAATGAGCCTGCCACGCCACCTCGACGATGAAGCGGACTGCCATTCTGGTGTCTTTGTTTGCGCCGCAGAAAGCGTCCACGACGTAAAGCTTCTTGCCGGAAAGCTCGTCAACAGCTATCTTCTTAACGGCTTCCCAGGTCTTCTCGGAGGCTCTGTGGTTGTCGTTCTTGTACTCGTCCGAGGTCCACCAGATGGTGTCTTTGGAATTCTCGTCCTCAACGATGAACTTATCCTTGGGGGAACGTCCGGTGTAGATACCGGTCATAACGTTCACGGCGCCCAGCTCACTGACCTGTCCTTTTTCATAGCCCTGAAGTGAAGGATCGGTTTCCGCGGTAAACAGCTCCTCATAGGAGGGGTTATACACTATCTCGGTTGTGCCGGTGATACCGTATTTGCTGAGATCGATTTTGCTCATAATGCATCTTTCCTTTATTATTAAAATTTTTTACGATAACAGGAGGGCAAACGCATTTTACCGCCAATGCTCTATATCTGCCCGAATACGATTTTATCATATTATCGGAGCAAAATCAACGCCCGAAATATTAGATAAATAAAATTTTAAGTGAATTTTTTATGCATTTTCACGAATCGCGGCAGTTTACGGCGTTGCGCGGCGGTGTTGAAACCGAAGATTCGACATTACCGGGTTTGTTCCGGCTACCCGTTGTTATGCTCCTTAAGAATAAGGCTTTTAACCTCGTCGGCCTTCAGCACTCTGCCGAGCGAAACCGCCTTACCGTTAATGACAAGAGCGGGAGTGGTCATAACTCCGTACGCGGCGATCTGCGAGAAATCCGTTACGTGATCGACCTCGATATCCATATCGAGCTCTTTGATTGCCTCGCGCACCGCAGCCTCGAGCGCGTTGCATTTGGAGCATCCGGCTCCGAGTATTTTAATACCTTCCTCCTTGTTCTTAACCTGCGCGGAGCTTTGCGTGCTTTCGCCGCAGCACTTTCCGCAGCAGCACGAAGCCTTTTCCTTTTTTCTTCCGAACATTCTCATAATCTTAATCTCCCGTATTGATATTTTTATGCCGAAGCCGTTCGGCACGATAATCGCGGGCCTGCCGCGGGAATTATATTATAAAAGATCCTATAAGATTGAAAAAATAACCCACAATAATTATACCTGCCGTACACACGGCTGTGAACAGCGCAATCAGCTTCGGCTTGACGGCCTTCCTGAGCATAATGAGGGACGGCAGTGAAAGCGCCGTAACCGCCATCATGAAGGACAGCACAACTCCGAGCGGCGCACCTTTACCGAGCAAAGCCTCTGCGATGGGTATTGCTCCGAATATATCCGCATACATCGGAACGCCTATAAGGACTGCCAGTATTACTCCGAACGGGTTATTGCCGCCGAGTACCGTTTCGACCCATTCCGCGGGGATCCAATTGTGTATCACCGCGCCGATACCGACTCCGACAATAATATACGGAAACGCCTTCCTCAAAGTCGAAATCATATTTTCCCCGGCATAAGCCAGCCGTTCCTTCTTCTTAAGCGAAGGCAAATCGATATCCGAACCGACGGATGTCCGTATAAAGCTTTCGACATATTTTTCCATGCCGAGCTTTTCGATAACCGTGCCTCCTATCACCGCTATTACCAGACCTACGGCAACATAGACAACAGCTATCTTAACTCCGAATATGCTCATAAGCAGAAGCAGCGAGCCGAGATCGACCATAGGCGACGAAATAAGGAAGGAAAACGTTACTCCCAGCGGCAGCCCCGCGCCGGTAAAACCTATGAACAGCGGCACTGACGAGCAGGAACAGAACGGCGTAACCGTACCGAGCAGGGCGCCGATACAGTTTGCCCCCAAGCCGCGGAATCTTCCCAGAATCCTTCGGCTCCGCTCCGGGGGAAAATAGCTTTGTATATAGCTTATAAGGAATATAAGAAAGCAGAGCAGCACCGTTATCTTTATAACATCGTATAAGAAAAACCGGATACATCCGACCCATGCAGCCGACGTGTCGGCTCCGAGAGCTGACAATCCGCTGCCGATAAGCTCATACAGCCACTTCATTCCCAATATCTGATTCTGTATGAAATCCCAGATTAATCGCACTTCTCCGCCTCCGTTTCCCCGAAACAGGCGAGAGCGGTAATGTATGTACCGAAATCCCGGAACCTGTCGCGGTCCAGCGAATAATAATTCCACTTCCCCGCGCTTCTCGCTTTTACCAAGCCGCACCCGCAAAGTATTTTCATATGGTGAGACAAAGTCGGCTGCGTGATATCAAACTTCTCGAGCAGCCGACAGGCGCAGCTTTCGCCTCCGGATAATATACCGATAATTTTTATGCGGTTCGGATCTCCCAAAGCCTTACAGATAACGGCGGCATCGGAATCGTTCACAGCGGCACCTCACATTCACGCATTTCCATGCGACATTATATGCATCATATAGATGTTTGTCAATATGTTTTTCGAAATATCTGTAAGAAAATAAAATGCCGCGTAAAAGCCGATTTTTACGCTTTCGGCGGCGGAAGCTCGGTATTCCGGACAGCGCCGTGCGGGAAGACCGTTTATTCCGGCGGTAAAAAATACCCCGTGAGCAAAAGCTCACGGGGTACTGTAAGTCTGTTAAGCGTTACTGGATATTGTATGTTCCGATAACGTGACGTCTGATTACAAGATAATCATACGCGGTAACCTCGCCGTCCATATTGACGTCGGCTGCAAGATACTGAATCTCGCTGAGATCGTAGGTGCCGAGGCAATATCTCTTGACCATGAGATAATCGGTTCCGCTTATCCTGCCGTCGCCGTTGACATCGCCCTTAACGACGAGAGTGACCGATCCGATAACCTTGCCTTCGCTTATCGCAACGACAACGTCTCCGGTCTTAACGTTGGTGTGAGCGGTGAGCTTCTCGCCCTCGGAATCGGTTACGATGAGCGTCTCGGGATGCTTGAACTGGAGGAGAACCTCGTCAGCGGACAAGCCCTCCATTGCGCCGATGACGTAGCCGTCCTTCATTACGAAGACCGAATCGTCGATAAGCTCGGGAGTGCCTACAAGCTGCGGAATCTCGGTTTCATCAAGAACCAGACCGCATTCGGAGCAGATATACTGCATAAGACCCGGAGCGTCATATGTCGCCTCGGATACGGTAACCCACTCGGGAGAATGTCCGGCGGCGGTGACAATCTCGATACCGAGGAAGTCGCCGCAGACCGAGCAGTACTTCGCGGTTATTCCGTCTTCGGTGCAGGTCGCAGCCTTAACGACAACCTCGTCAATGTCATCGGAATGTCCCGTTGCCGGAACAACCTCGATACCGATCAGATCGCCGCAGACCGAGCAATACTGTGCCTTAACTCCGTCGGAGGTGCAGGTGGCTTCGGTAATAACGACCCAATCGCTCTCGCTGTCGTGTCCGAGCGAAGGAATCGTCTCGCTCTCGGCTATTTCGCCGCAAACGGTGCAGTACTTGACGCGGAGGCCGTCCTGGCAGCAGGTAGCATCCTTTACTACGGTCCATTCGTCGGCAGCGAAGTGTCCGGTCTCGGGAATTTCTTCAAAGAAGAAGTATTCACAGACGGGGCACTTGTGCATTACAATACCCTTTTCGGTGCAGGTAGCTTCTTCGACGATAACATCCTCATAATCGTCGATATGCTCGAAGGCAAACTCGTGCTCAACGGCGTAATCATACGCCGCGGTATTGTAATGACCTCTGATAACGAGATCCTCATTCTTAATATAATCGTCCTCTTCATAATCGCCGAGATCGATTTCGGGTAAGATAAACTGAACAGACTCGATAACGCCGACAGGAGCGTCCTCAAACGCATTGGTTTCGTTGTCGGATACTACATACACGGTCCTGCCTGCGGCGGCGGAACCCGAGATTGTATCGGAAATATCGGGATCTGCCGGTTCTTCCGAGGGCTTGAGATCGTACAAATCGACTGTCACAGCATCGGTATTGTATGCATAGTCCATGGCAGCGAGAGCAACGGTATCAACCGAGAAGGTATAACCGTTTCCGAACAGCAGGGCTGCATACCGGGATATGGAATTGAGAACGGATGCGAAAGCATCGACGTCGACGTTGAAGTATTCGCACTTGTATTCGCCGTCTGCATCGCTTACCGCGGTCATGCCCGCGCTTGCATAGATCGCATCATAGTCCGGTTCCTCGCCGATTATGCCATTCAAATAAAGGATTTCGCAAATGTCCTGAAGTGTGTATGAAGTGTAATAGACTTCGCCGTCTATTTCGACGCACAGCGTTATGTCGTAATCCATAACGCCGAATTCGTCATCGGCATAGAATCCGAAGTATTCGTTGCCGTTTTCGGAAACGGTGGCTACGTCGATAATTACGGGAGAACCGTTGTCGACATAGAAGTCCATAGACTGGCTCTGCTCGTAATCGCTCTCTCCGGCAGTGGCGTA
>SFLA01000027.1 GCA_004553575.1 Clostridiales bacterium | reverse complement strand
AAAGAGAAGAGCGAAAAGTGAAGAGTTAATAGTGAAAAAGTAAAATCGACAAGCTTCTGTCGAAACTTGTCGATTTTTGGTGGAGACTAAGGGATTCGAACCCTCGACCTCTGCGTTGCGAACGCAGCGCTCTCCCAGCTGAGCTAAGCCCCCGAATCGGATGCTTATGCGCACCGACGTACGCAAAACCGATAACAATGGTGTTATACCATATCGCACATTAAAAATCAAGCCTAAATTTAAATTTTTTGCATATGTTTTTTATCCGAATAAGAAACACTGCGAAAAAACAGGCGTGACTCCGTCTTTTTATACAAAAGTGAATAAACACGGTGCCCCGGGTCGATAATCTTGACACGCCCGCTTCGTTGTAGTATAATTTACCTGCAGAAACCACACGGGTAAGGGGGCTTGACACAGTGAATGAATTCGGTAAATGCGGCTCCTGCCGCTACTGCGGAGAGACCGGCTCGTTCTCCCGCAATGATCAGACCATATATGCAAGAAAATGCCTAAAATCCGGTCACGAGTACATAGCGCAGGTAACAAACGCCTGCGCCGACTATGAGTGGGACGGCAAGACCTTCGACGCAGAGCATCCCGCTACGGCAAAGGAGCAGCCTATGGAAAGCGATAACCGCAATTCGAGCCCGCAGAACGACCGGGTAAGCACTGCAAAAGTAGCGATAACCATACTTCTGAGCATACTGACGCTCGCGCTTCTTATCTACCTCGTCTCCTCGAGGTCGGGAAAAGGAAACGGGAGCAGCACATCCGACCCGGTTTCCGGAACCGTGTCCGAGACTTCCGAAGTTTCCGAGATTTCCGAAGTGTCCGAAGTGTCCGAAGTTTCCGAAGTGTCCGAAGTTTCCGAAATATCCGAGGAAGAAAGCGTTGCCGAGGTGAGCAAGGACCCCTCCTCCGTTTACGGAGATCTTGACGTTTATCCCGAGTCCGTAACCGACGGAACAATCCGCTATGTCACCGCGGAAAACGGTTTACGCCTGCGCTCCGGTCCCGGAACCGGATACGAGATTCTGGCTTCCATGACCTACCGCTCGAAGGCGACCGTGCTTTACGAGAGCTCGGGCTGGTCGTTCGTCCATTACGGGAATCAGTACGGCTGGTGCTCATCCGAATATCTTACGGATAAGGAACCCGAAGCGTAAAGTAACGAATCACAGCAGCCGCCGCCATATAACCGCTGTTCAAACATAATCCGCCCTTCCGTATATACGGCAGAGCGGATTAATTGTTAGCCGGATGTCTGTCAGAGCGTCTCTTTCTGCTTAAGAAGAAAATCCTTTACCTCGCTCTCTTTCGGCAGAGACGAAAGTGCGCCGACCTTTGTCACGGTCAGAGCGCCAACCGCATTGGCGTACTTGACGGCACGGTAAATATCGCCGTGGCGCATATACTCAAGAGTGAGCGCCGCGGTAAATGCGTCGCCCGCAGCGGTGGTATCGACGGCGTCAACGTCGTACGACTCGACAATATCGCAGTACTTTCCGTCATATATAAACGCGCCGCGGGAGCCCAGCTTCAGCACGACGTACTTGATTTTTACCTTGTTGCACAGTACGATTGCGGCACGCAGACAATCGTCGGGCGTGTTGGGACGGATACCGGTAAGGATTGCCGTCTCGCTCTCGTTGGGCGAAAAGACCTCGACCTGACGAAGCTTACCGAGCGGGAAATCCGGGATTGCGGGGCCGGCATCAAGGAAAAACGGAATATTCTCGTCCGCCGCTATCTGCGCCGCGGCAATAACCTGCTTCTCGCCGCACTCGAACTGGGTGAGCACAGCGTCGGGATAGCAGAGGAAGGAATTCTCTATATCCGTCTCGTTAATTTTGCGGTTTGCTCCCGGGAAAACGATTATCCGGTTATCTCCGCTTCGCTCGAGCATAACGACGGCAAGCCCGGTCTGCTCGCTTCGGTCGACCTTTACGTATCTGGGGTCTATACCGTTCTCGGCGTAAATGCGAAGCAGACGGTCGCCGTATGCATCGTCGCCGACGCGGGTGCAGAAAACCGTCTCTCCTCCGAGCCGTGCGGCTGCTATTGCCGAATTGGCACCTTTTCCGCCGGGAACAAAGGTATAACCGCCTTCGCTTATCATCGTTTCGCCTCTTGCGGGAACGAACGGCGTTTTTAAGAGAAAATCGATGTTAGCAGTACCGATAACCAGTATACGTTTACTTGCCATTTCACAACCTCGCTCCGATATCTATTAACTTGATTTTATATTAATTCCCGCTTTTTGTCAACTCTTTTTCCGCAAGATATTTCAGCTTTGTGGCCTTCCCTCCCCGGATATGCCGTTCAAGCAGGTTTTTTTCGAGCACTGTGCGCACCTCACGGTAAAGCGAAGGGTCCTGCCGCTTCAGTCTCACGCTTACATCCTTGTGCACCGTACTTTTGCTCACGCCGAACATAGCCGCAGCCGCACGCACGGTAGCACCCGTTTCGGTTATGTATTCCGCAAGCCGTACGGCGCGTGTACCTATGTCGTAATTGTCCATACTCACCCTCCCGCAAAAATATATGTAACTTTTGCTTGAAATATCACGCGGGGTGATATATAATGATGCGCGAGGAAGTGAGAATATAAATGAAAAACGTACTTGTAACCGGAGGTACCGGATATATCGGCTCCCATACCGCGGTAGAACTTATTAAAAGCGGCTACGGCGTTGTTATTATCGACAATCTGTGCAATTCCGACCCTTCCGTCATTGACAGTATAGAAAAGATAACCGGCGTCCGTCCTGTATTTTACGAGGCGGATCTTCGCAACCGTGCGGCGATCGATAATCTGTTCAGGCACGAGAAAATAGATTCCGTACTGCATTTCGCGGGGCTTAAGGCTGTCGGCGAATCGGTCGAGCTTCCGTTGAAATACTACGAAAATAACATTTCCGGCACCATAAACCTGCTGGAATCCGTTGCGGAGCACGGCATTAAGAAGATCGTTTTTTCGTCATCCGCCACGGTTTACGGAGACCCCGACCGGGTTCCCATAACCGAAGACTGTTCGCTGCATCCGACCAATCCCTACGGAATGACAAAGATGATGTGCGAACAGATAATGACCGATATGCAGCATGCGATTCCCGATACGGCGGTAACGCTTTTGCGCTATTTCAATCCTATCGGCGCGCACGAGAGCGGACTTATCGGCGAAAAGCCGAACGGCATACCCAATAATCTTATGCCGCGGATAATCCGTGTCGCCAGAGGCGAAGCCGAGGCGATTACCGTATTCGGGCGGGACTACCCGACACCGGACGGAACCGGAGTTCGGGATTATATCCATGTATGCGATCTCGCGGAGGGCCATGTGAAGGCACTCGAAAACATGGAGACCGGCGGAGTAAGAATATACAATCTCGGCACCGGAAAAGGCTGCTCGGTTCTTGAGATTATTACCGAATTCGAAAACGCGAGCGGTATTAAAATAAAAACGCTTGACTGCCCGCGTCGCAGCGGCGATATCGCCGTCTGCTACGCAGACCCTTCTAAGGCCTGCCGGGAGCTGGGCTGGAAAGCGAACCGCACGCTTGCCGACATGTGTGCCTCCTCGTGGAATTACGCAAAAAACTACTGATATTTTATAAAAAAACCCCCGCAGCGGCTGAAGCATACAGCCGCCTACGGGGGTTGTTTTTTATTGTGTCAGCAATACTCGGCGGGTCCGGTCATAAAAACGCGGTAATCGCCGTTTACCCGGACGGAAAGATCGCCTCCGCGAAGTGAAACGGTTATATCCGTGTCCGGATCGCAGTATCCGCCGTATACAGCCGCCGCGGCAAGCGCGCAGGCGCCGGTGCCGCAGGCCATAGTCTCGCCGCTGCCGCGCTCCCAGACGCGCATCATAAGTTTCTCGCGGGAAAGCACCTTGCCGAATTCGGTGTTGACCCTGTCCGGAAAGGCCGCGGAATTCTCGAACATCGGGCCGATACGCTCGAGGTCGAGCGAATAAGGATCCGTGTGCCAGACGACGCAATGCGGATTTCCCATAGAAACCGACACTGCGTTCCAACGGATTCCGTCGACGGATAAAACCATTTCACCGCATATATCGGCAATACCCATATCCACGGTCACGGTTTTTACCGTTCCGCCTTCGCTGTGCGGATACAGCTTCTTAACACCCGAAAGAGTCTCGAGCGTAATACAGCTCTTATCGCAGCCGCATTTCTCGACAACATATTTCGCAACACAGCGGCTGCCGTTTCCGCACATTCTTGCCTCGCTTCCGTCGGCGTTGAAGATGCGCATCCGGTAATCGCAGATATCGGACGGAAGAATTAGTATAATCCCGTCGCTCCCGTATTCGTGTGACAGTCTGCGCGACACTCCGGAGGGATCATCAATGTCTCCCTCAAAAAACAGATACGAATTCCGGGTGCCGTGCATCTTAATGAAATCCATACGCGCCTCTCTATTCCTTCGGCGGGAACAGTACACAGCCGTATGCGCGGTATTCCTCTATGAGCGAACGGAGCTTGCTCTCGGTCGTACCGAAATGCTTCGCGAGGCAAGGGACGCACATATATTCAGAATCGCCGCGGCATACGAGTTTTTTGTGACAGCCGATATCGTCTGCGGTGAGTGCGGCACCGCAGGATATGCACTTTTTATCAGGCATCTATTGTCTTGGCTCTGTAAACGAGACAGGTGTGAGGAGCCATGCGCGGAATGTGGAAGACATCCTTCTTAATTACCTTTTCGCCTGTCCAGAGCTCGGTTGCCTCAAGCGCCTTGCCGGTCGCGGAGCCGAGACCGATGCTGTCGAGAGCGAACCACGGGCCGATGTCGTTGTCGCTCAGATTGAAGAAGCCGATCGCCATATCTCCGCCCTCAAGCGGCTTGGCGAGCACAAGTACGCTATCAGCGTGCCACGCGTCCGGCTCGATCACGTAAGGCTGTCTCGCGGCGGGGTCCTGATTTATCGCAATAATATCGCGGTTGGTGAGAATAGACTTCGTCTCGTCGGACATGTTACGTATATCGCAGCCGATCATGAGCGGAGAATTAAGAAACGCCCATATGGAAAAATGGGACTTGTACTCCTCGTAAGTGCAGCCGGTAACACCGACATTTCCCTTTCCGTTCATTCCGACTACAAGCATATCCATATCGTTGAAACAGCCCTGACCGTTGTAATCCCATATTTCGAGCTGATGACGTGTGATATCGCGTATGGAAGCCCAGCTATCAACAATATCGCCGGTAGAACGCCACATATGTGCACCGGTGGATTTTATCCATTTATGGGTTTCGTGTCCGCCCCAGCTGCACGCCGAGAACAGAATGTCGCGTCCGCAGTTTGCAAGCGCGTTGCCCATCTTTTTGTAAAGCAGGTGACCGGGAGAAAGCGACGGGCGGAAGCAATAATCGTATTTAAGAAAATCCACGCCCCAGGAAGCGAAGGTATCGGCGTCTATGTACTCGTGGTCGAACGATCCGGGATATCCGGCGCAGGTGAGCACACCGGAGCAGGAATACATACCGAATTTAAGACCCTTTGAATGCACGTAATCGGCTACTGCCTTCATTCCGTTCGGGAATTTGGCGGGGTCCGGAACCATTCTGCCGTTCTCGTCCCTCTCGCGAAGCGCCCAGCAATCGTCTATTACCAGATATTCGTAACCGGCGTCGAGAAGTCCGCTGTCCGCCATTGTGTCGGCAGTGGTTTTAATAAGCTCCTCGTTTATGTTGCCTCCGAAGGTGTTCCAGGAATTCCAGCCCATAGGCGGTGTCTTAACGATCATATTAAAATCCTCCTAAGAATTGTAGTTCAATTATATGATATCGCATTATAAATGTCAATCGTTTTTTATTTTATTGTTGAAGCGGCGAATAAAATGTGTTATAATGAAAAAAATAGATGCAGTCATACCCCAAACCATGTAAAAGGGAGATACTGCATGAAGAAAATACTGATATTGATTGCAGCGGCTGCGCTGTGTCTTGCGGCGGCGCTCACTGCCTGTACCGACGGAGACGACACCTCGCGCGAAGCCTCGAGAACGGTTTCGACGGTATCGAAGGTGCCGAATGTTTCGGGCAACACGTCCTCGGCGCAGTCTGATCCCGACCTGTCCGACAATTCCGATACCGACGCAAGCAGCCATGTCAGCGATATCGTCAGCAATACCGTAAGCGATACCGTAAGCGGTTCCGGAATAACGGGCGGAACATCCGGCGGGATTACCGGTCAGTCCGAATAACACGCGGCGCATGCCGCCGCTACATACAACATATTTTTTCATATCGGAGGTACATATATCGTGAAGCGCTTGGCTTGTGTCCTGATTGCCGCACTGATGCTCCTGCCGGCGGCAGTCTCGATCCCCGCGTCAGCAGTAACCGTATACGACTACGCCGTTATTTCCCAGGGTAAACAGTACACGTTTTCAAAGTGTTATACCGGCGACGGCTCCATGGGATACCAGCAGGTATCCGGCAGCGAGCTTACCGACGGCAAGATTGCATCGGACGATTACGGAACCGATTGGATCGCGTTCGACTCGCGCATTGAATCGCCGCTCTATGCGACGATAGATCTCGGAAAAACGGTAACTAACATCGGAAAGATGCGTGTGTATCTCACAGCACAGCCTCATTCCGGAATCGACCGTCCCAACGAGTGCGTGTTCTATGTCTCCGATGACGGCGTTACCTTTACAAAGCTCGGAGAAGGAGTATACGACGAGGATGCCCGCAATACGTGGTGCACACTCGATCTCGGCGGTTCGGTATCCGGAAGATACGTTAAGGTCAGCTTCGGAACCGGTTCTCAGTCCGGTGTTTTCGTGTTCTGCTCCGAATTCGAGGTGTATTCGATAGAGGGAAGCGACGTTCCTGTCGCCGAAATACCCGGAATCGGGCTTTCGGACGGCAGCTATCTTGAATTGTCGAACAAGCTGCTTACCCGTCTTATCCCGGGAGATACCGCGGAATTTCTGCTGAAAAACCTCGATTCTGCCGATAATATTGCCGTTTATTCCAGATACGGCAGCAGGATTACCGGCACGGGAAGAATCGGTACCGGCTGTTACCTGCTTAAAGAGATTGACGGCACCGAGATCGAGCGGATAACCTGCGTGCTGGACGGAGATATAAGCGGAGACGGAAGGATAACCGTTACCGATTATCTCTGCAATCTAAGGCTTGAGAACGGCACCGCGGAGTACACGGACGCATATCTTGCAGCCGCGGTCGGCAGCGCAAAAATAAAAAGTTATTGTATCGGAGTGACGGATTTGTTTGACGAATACATAAGGCACCCCCGCGTTCCGGACGTCACCGTTGACGGATACGGTACCTACGTGATGAGCCTGACCAAAAACAGCGACAGTCTGTATACCGTTGCCTGTACTGCCGACAACGGAAAGAAGCTTACCCTTACCTTCGACAAAAAAAGCTGGGGTACCTGGAATATCGGCACGCTTACCTGCGGAGGCACAATGCTCGCGGGCGGAGGGACCGACTGGGAATACGTCTTCCGCGCTCAGGGAGCGGCAAACGGTTTCTCCGGAGGCAACCACGGAAACGAAAAGCTTGTAGACATTACCTTCTATGACGGTAAAACCGGCAAGAAGCTCGCGCCCGAAAACGGTAAGACAATCGAAGGGCTTACCGAGATAAAAATAATCGAGAATACCCTACTGCATCTCGGAGACGATACAAAATGTTATGCGGCGGTAACACGAACATATACGGTATACGGACAGTCGATTGCTCTCGAGTGCGATTTCAGATTTCTCACGGACATGAGCTTTTCGCTCTCCTACACCTGCATGTTCCCGGTACTCAAGACTGTCGGGCTTTACTGCGCCTTCCGTAACGACGACGGAAGCGAAAATGTGGTAACCACGCTTGAGGTCGGACTGGCGGATTACAGCGGAACAATGTACAAAGACAATGCGGCGTCCGAGTGCGTTATATGGGGCAAAAAGAATACGGATTACGCGTTTGTTGTCCGCGTGCTCACTCCCGAGGATTCCTGTGACAATTATTCAAACTACGCCAAGACCTTTTACTGGGATATGAACACTACTTCCAACAAGCTGTATTTCTCGCGCTTCCCGGATTCAACGTACGAAAAAGTTCCTGCGGGCACGGAATGGCACACGAAGTCCGACTGGACTCTGTTCTGCCTTACGGAGGAAACCAAATGAAGAGACTGTTTATAAGCGCCGATATCGAGGGAACCGCCGGAATTGCCGCGTGGAAGGAAACCGGGGACGATTCCTACTTCCGCTCCCAAATGACGGAAGAAGTAGCCGCAGTGTGCCGCGGAGCGTTGAACGCCGGCTACGACGAGATCGTGATTAAGGACGCGCACGACACCGCGCGCAATCTGTATCCCGACCGGCTGCCCGAGCAGGCAAAACTGATCCGTGACTGGACCCGCAACCCGCTCTGTATGGTCGCCGGCGTAGCCGAGGGATTCAACGCGGCGGCGTTTACGGGATATCATTCCGCCGGATTCACCGGGGGAAGTCCGCTCGCACATACAATGTCCACGTCGCTTATCAGCATTGAGCTGAACGGCGAGATTATCAGCGAATTTGTAATATCCGCATACACCTGCGCCTACTACGGCGTACCGACGGTAATGCTTTCCGGCGACACGGCGCTTTGCGACGCTGCGAGAAGCCTTATACCCGGTATATCCTTTGTAGCGACCCAGGAGGGTATCGGAGGAGCTGTAAAGGCGCTTCATCCCGGCATGGTCTGCAGGCTTATCGAGGAGCGCACGAAGGAGGCGCTTTCCGGCGATATTTCGGCATGCCTGCCGCCGCTGCCGGATTCCTTTGAAATAAAGATTACATATAAAAATGCCGCAGATGCGTATTCGGCGGGCTTTTACCCCGGCGCAAAGCTGGTATCTCCGCATTCGGTGGTCTACTGCTCCGCTGACTATTACGAAATACTGCGATTCATGCATTTCTGCTGTTAAAGATCTTAACCTTATGAACGCCGCTCCCTTAAACAGAGCGGCGTTTTTTCTTGCCCTCCGTATCGCTCCGCACGGGTATTTTCTGTTCCGTCCGAGGAACTGCGGCATATACTGTGACAAGGGGGAACACAATGGAAAACAATACCGTTATAGTACTGTCCTCCATGACCTACGCCTACAAGGCACAGAGCGCGCTCGCCGAATCGGGAATCCGGTCGGCAATCACCCGCGGAGCAAACGTGCGTCGCATGCGGGGCTGCGGCTACGGAATCGTGCTTAAAACCAGCGAGCTTGACGCAGCCAGGACGGTGCTTAAATCCCTCGGGATAAAGATTATCGGTGAATCGAAGGGAAGCTTATAATGATCTATTTCGACCACGCCGCCACCGGATTTCCGAAAAGCGAAGCGGTAATATCTGCGGTAGCAAACGCAATGCGTATAAGCGGCTCCGCCGGCCGCGGGAGCCACGGCTACGCGGAGAAAAGCGGCGAGCTGTTGTATGAATGCCGTACCGCGCTTGCCGATGAATTCGGAGCGCAGCCGGAAAACTGCGTGCTTACCAAAAACTGTACCGAATCGCTCTGCATTGCCGTAAAGGGCTTTATAATGCGGAACAAAGGAAAATGCGTCGTAGTCGCCGGAGATTTTGACCATAATTCGGTCACCCGCCCGCTGTATGCGATGGAAAAGGCAGGCAAAGCAAGAATAAAACGGTTTACCCCGTCGCTCGAAAGCGACGGGGAAACACTCGAGCGTTTTGAAAAAGCCGTTTCGGGCGGAGCATCGCTCGCTGTTATTACACACGCCTCAAATGTCTGCGGCAGGATATTCCCGCTCCGGGAAATGTATTCCGCGGCGGCACGCAGAGGCGTAACCGTAATCGTCGACGCGGCGCAGACGGCAGGCCACATTCCCATAAGGTTGGACGAGGACTGTGCGGACATTCTGTGTCTGCCGGGGCACAAGGGACTGTACGGACCTTCCGGAACAGGTGCAATGATATTCAGAAGCGGTTTTGACAAGCTGCCCGATGCGCTTCTGGAGGGAGGAACGGGCATAAGATCGATAGAAAGGAGCATGCCGCCTCTTCCTCCGGAGCGCTACGAAGCGGGCACCGTAAATACACCGGCGTTCGCCGGTCTGGCACAGGCTCTGAAAGAAAGAATAAGCCCGGAACCCGACGGGTACCGGACTGACGGAGAAGATGAAATATACCGATTTCTTATCGAAGAACTGGGCAAGACGGACGGCATACGCCTTATCGGCGCGCCGAAATCAGGAAATACCGAAAAATGGACAAAGATTCTGCTGCTTACCCGGAAAGGCGAAAGCAGCGAACAGACCGCACGATATCTCGCCGAAAAGGGCTTTGCCGTGCGCGGCGGACTTCATTGCGCCCCCGGTGCGCACAGAATTCTGGGCACGCTGGGAAGCGGAGCCGTAAGAATAAGCGTCGGTCGCGGGAACACAATCAGACAGGCAGAGGAGCTGATATCAGCCCTTCGCGGCGGATAACCCCGCGAGCCGGCCTGTCGAAAAAGCGATCTGAAGATTATATCCTCCGGTATAAGCGTCCACATCGATCACCTCTCCTGCGAAATACAGCCCCTTGACCAGACGGGATTCCATGGTCGAGGGGTTTATCTCTTTTACGCATACCCCGCCCGAGGTCACCACCGCCTCCTCCGGCGGACGCGTTCCCTCCGCCGTAAGCCGGAATTCCTTAAGAAGCGAAACAATTGTACTACGTTCCTCACGGGTTATCCCGTTCGCCTTGCGGCGGGGAACGATTCCGGACAATTCGGCAAAAACGGGCACCAGCTTTGCCGGGAGCAACGCTCCGAGCAGGTTAACATAATCTTTATTCGGATTATCTCCGAATTCCCGGAGCAGCCGGCGGTCAAGCGTCTCGCGGTCAAGCGCAGGCTTCAGATCTATAGTGAGCTCGGCAGGATATCTGCCGGCAATAAGCGCCGAAGCGGAAAGCACTAGCGGTCCGCTTACGCCGAAGTGGGTAAACAGCATTTCGCCCTCTCCGCGGTAAACCGTCTTTCCGGAAACCGATGCGGACAGCGCGACGTTTCTGAGCGACAGTCCCATAAGCTCACCGCAAAGCTTGCCCGTACAGACTATGGGTACCAGCGAGCCGCGCAGCGGCGTAACGGTGTGACCTGCTTCGCGCGCAAAACGGTAACCGTCTCCGGTTGAACCGGTACGCGGATAGGACAGCCCGCCCGTAGCCACTATTACCGCACGTGAAGCGTATTCCCTGCCGTATACGGTAACGCCGCACACTGCCCCTCCGGACATAAGTATACCGTCTGCCCTGCCCTGAACCAGCCTGCACCGTTTTTCGCACTCGCGGCGAAGCGCTCTGCGCACCTCCTGAGCCGAATCGCTTTGCGGAAACACTCGCCTGCCCCGCTCGGTTTTCAGTTTTACGCCTATCGACTCAAAGTACTCCATCGTGTCGGCAGGCGAGAAATCGGTGAGTGCCCGGTAAAGAAACCGCGGGTTAACCGGCACGTTTTCAAGAAAAGTGTTAAGATCGCAGTTATTGGTAAGATTGCATCTTCCCTTTCCGGTAAGACCGATCTTGAGCCCGGTTTCCCGGTTGCGCTCGATAAGCAGCACCGTCGCTCCCGCCTCCGCGGCAGACACTGCGGCAAGCATGCCCGAAGCCCCTGCACCTATAACGGCAACATCATATTTCATAGTTTTCCGCCTCGAACGTTATTTGTATGTCCCGATTGCCGGTCATGAGCTTCCGGACGAATGCGGCACTGCCAAAGCACAGTTTTATGTTCGGCATTTTTCCGGCTCCCTTACGTCAAACTTCTTCCAGTAACCGACATCCGGCGGATAAGAACAAACCGTTGTCTTCTTCCCGTGCGAAACAAATGTCAGACTGTGCGACCACAGTGCGGGAACACCGGCGCCTCCGCCGTAACGCGAATCCCCCGCAAGCGGCGTCCCGCGGGAAGCAAACTGAACCCGTATCTGATGTGTGCGCCCGGTGATAAGCTCTGCCGAAACCAGCGCAAGCCCATCGCATTCAGCCATCACTTCATATGTAAGCTCCGCCTCACGTACACCGCGCCGCATACGGGTTACCGTAAACGTTTTGTTATGCGCCTGGTCGTGATACAGGAGGTCGTAAAGCCGACCGTTTTTCTCCGGCAAAGAACCGACGGTTACGAACAGATAGGTCTTGTGTATACCGGCTGAACGCACCTCCTCGGCGGCGCGCGGCGAAAGCGCATATAACACGCACCCGCCGGCAATACGGTCGATACGGTGGACGGGATATACCTTCTTCCCGCAGACGGCGGACACTTCTCTGAGCAGACTTCCGCTCTCTGCGTCCTCACAGACGCTGCCCGGCGTCTTTTCGGCTACAACAAGTCCCCCGCCGCTGTAAATGATCTCCATGTTTTCCGTCACCTCCCGCATTTTCCGGATAACATGCACATATTCTATCACAACCTCCTGCTTTGCGCAAGGCTGTTTTTCGCCTGAAGTCTTTACTTTACGAGTTAATTGTAGTATAATTACGCCATAATGTACGGAGGTATCCCGAGATGTTAAAACGCATAATAGCCTTTTTACTTACCGCAGCCGCAATGCTCACGGCGTCCTGTGCCGCCGCCGGGGAAGCATCGGCAGCCTACGGCACGCCCGCAAAACAGAATCATAACGGCTGCAAGGTGGCTTATATACCCTTGGACAACCGTCCCGTAAACTACGACCGCGCAGAATTTCTGGCGCAGCAGTCGGGAATCGATCTGTTAATGCCCGCGGAAAGCCTGTTCCGCACGGCGCTTGACAATATGAAAAAGAATCCGAACGGCACCACCTACGGCGACCGCGAGGCTCTGGTCGAATGGCTAAAAGAGACGGATAAGACCTGCGATATATTCGTTCTGTCGCTCGATCAGCTTCTCAGCGGAGGACTCGTTTCCTCCCGTTGGCTCAGCAACACCGATCTTACCCTGGAATACTCGATAGCCGACTATATTATTGAGCTGTCGGAAACGAATACCGTAATCCTGTTCGATACGGTAATGCGCCTCGCTTCTACCGTGAATTACCAGGGGTATCAATACGACAAATACACCCTTTTTCGCACCTACGGAATGCAGCGGCGCGCAGAGCTTACCGGAAACGATCTGACGGTAGAGAACATAATTTCCGGGTATAAGTACTCGCCGGACGGTGAAGTGATCGAAACCGCGCTCAGCGAATCCGAGATTGACGGCTACCTTGCGTCGCGCGCACGCAAGCTTAAGCTTATCGACTATATCCTTTCCGCCTCGATCGATAATGTCGAATACTGTTATATAGGCGTTGACGATTCGTCCACCACATCAAATATCCAGACAAACGAGATACGCTATATCACCGAAAAGCTCGGCGATAAGGGTATGCTGTTCGCCGGGACCGACGAACTTGGACTTATGGGACTTACCAAGGCCGTTTCCCTGCTGTACGGTACGACCGATGTCTTCGTGACCTACTACGGCGGAGGCGAAAACAACATTGCGGATTCCTTTGATTTTGCAACCCTTAAGCAGGAGGTCGAATATCATGTAACCTCGCTCGGCTCCGGCATTACCGACAGCGCCGACGCGCTTCAGGTGCTGGTACTCACATCGAGGAACACTGCCTCCGCCGCGGTAACGCTGGCAAAGCAGGCGGCAAAAAACTGCGAAAACGGAATACCGACCATAGTTATAGACCCGACCTCCGGCAGCGCAGATCACGCGCTTCAGCGCGCACTTATTGACCAAAACGTTCCGCTTACCGTCCTTCTCGGATATTCGAGCTGGAACACCGCGGCAAATTCGATCGGAATTGCGCTGTCAAACGGCATTTCGCGATATATTTACCTCGCGAATTCATCGGTAATAACCGACGAAAGCCATGAAGGCTTTCTTAAAGCCGCAACCTTCTCGTATGTTAAGGACATCTGCTACCGTAATTTCGGGTATTCCATATCAAATCTCGGCGTCACCGGCGACTGCAGCTATAACGAAATATACGATTCAATCAACTCCTCAAAGATGATAGTATCGCTCGATACCTATCTCGAGGTTTCTCACGGAAAGGTAAGCGGCAGCAAATTC
>SFLA01000094.1 GCA_004553575.1 Clostridiales bacterium | reverse complement strand
TCAAAAACGGCCTCCTCATCGAGATCCTCGTCCTCGTTATCGATCACGATGACGCCCTTCTTATCGAACGACCACGAAACGCAGCCCGCGGCGCCCATGTTTCCGCCGTACTTGTCAAAGTAATGGCGAACATCGGACGCGGTGCGGTTGCGGTTATCGGTCATGGCGTCCACAATGATGGCGACGCCGGAGGGGCCGTAGCCTTCGTAGGTAACTCTTTCATAGTTATCGGTCGAGCCGCTGCCAAGCGCCTTTTCGATGGTGCGCTTGATGTTGTCGTTCGGCATGTTGGTCGCCTTCGCCTTGGCGATGACCGCGGCGAGACGCGAGTTGTTCGCCGGATCGCCGCTGCCGCCTTCCTTAACGGCAACGATCATTTCGCGGGCGATCTTGGTGAACGCCTGTGCGCGCTTGGCATCCTGCGCGCCCTTGGTTTTCTGTATATTATGCCACTTGGAATGTCCGGACATGCTGTAATTCCCCCAAACAAAATTCGTTTGAGGGAATTATAGCACTTTCGTGCCAGGATGACAAGAGCTTTCCCTATCTCCCGCGCGGAATAAGGATCAGGTCGCCGGGATTTATCGGGCCGGGGTTCGCCGATTCGATCAGTTCGCACGTGGATCCGAACTTCTTTGCAACATTCCAGAGCGACTCCGTACCGAGCCGGATCACGATCAGGGACGGGTGTTCGGTCTCGTCCGCGGTCTCCCCCTCCTCCAGTTCCAGGGCATTTACATAGGTAAGCTCCGAAACTGCCGCCGCGTCGAGCGTAAGCTCTACCGGGCAGCGCAGCTCTACGGCGTTATCCCCGGCGGCGGCGTAAATGTCGCCGAAGCGTGCCGTCTCCGGCAGCGATATTCCGGTATTCTCTCCGTTCTCAAACCGGAGCGTCAGAACGCGGGTCATGGCGGACAGACTGCTGCGCTGGGTACGGTAAAGCACGCGGACGCATATGTTTTCGGATATACCGCCTTCCGTCCGAGTGGGAAATGCCGCCGTCACACGGGCGTATACGATATCCTTCGGAGAATCCGGCGTTTCCAGCGTCTCGCGCACCGACTGGCGCAGCACCGCCGGACGAGCCGCATTCAGCGTGCGGATAACGTCCGTTTTCAGTCGGCAGGTGCTTTTGAGACTGTATGCGTCAGCAATATAACGAATTTCCGTTTCGCTGCGGCAGAATGTCTGCGCGCACAGATGCAGTTCCAAATGGAGCGCGGTAATACCGTCGCTGCCGGAGAGAGGTTCGAGGTAGCATCCGCCGGAGGTCAGCACAACGGTGGAAAGCTCCGCCTTACCGTTTGCTATGTCGAGGATCTGGGAGAATGGAATGCGGAAGCTCTGCTGCTGGGGCGTATCATCCCCGGCTGTAAGATACAGCGTATCGAGGCGTACCGTACCCTGCAGGATCATTTTTCCGCCGACCTGCTTCAGCTCATCGACATTCTCCGTGTGCGAATAGCAGAGCAATTTTTCCATCGGCGGGCATCCGGCGGGAAGCTCCGCTTCATCGGAGATAAGGAAGCTCTTTTCCTCTACGCCGGAGAGAAAGCTGACGGTTTTCGTATCGGTCAGTGTGTACAGCCCCGGCGTCGGTTCCGCTTCCGCCGGCAGTTCCGCCGTTATGCTGCGATAAACGGCTGCCGCGGCGCAGACCCCGGCGCGAAACTGTATCTTCCGTGGATTGAGCAGCTTTGCCTCTGCCGACGATACGCACACATTCGCAGCAAGCGTATCCGTATCCTCTGCGCCGTCCGCCTCTGCCGAAAAGACGACCGGCAGCTCTGCTTCGATCTTTTGCAGCCGTTCCGAGTCCTCGCCGATATACAGTACCGTCCCCCGTATGCTCCCCTCGATCCGAATGCTCCCCTGCTGCAGCGTTTTAGAGCGCAGATACACCGCAGCGTCTACGTCCAGAATGCGGGCGATATCCGGCAACGTATCGGAAACGACCGTTTCGAGCGTCTCCTCACGGTTTAGTGTATCGGAATAAACAGGAGTGCAGTATTGAATGGCTTCCCGTTTCAGATTGACTTCCATAGACATTCCTCTCCTTGTCCGTTTTCAATATACCGTATGAGGAACGCCCGAAAAATATGTCACAGCTTCAAAAGCATCCGATAGAGAAACCCCGGCAGCCGGATATAGATGACCTTCATATACGATCCTCCTCAACAGCAATTTCGATTGATGCATATGCCGACGCCGATAAGACACGCGCCGAGCAGGAACCACCAGAATCCCGCCGGGAGGATCTGCGAGAGCAGGACGATAATCCCCACTGTCACGATGATCCATCCGACGGGGGTTTTTCGCCGATTTCCGCGCCGCATAAAAAGCCCCCCGATGCGAACCATGCTTTACTACATAGTACGCACCGGGGGACCATATGTTCTTATTCCGTTTGACGGACTTCCCAGTCCTTTTTCCGGTTTGCCAGTTCCCACAGGCGGCGGTAGGATTCCAGCCGGGACGGATGGATCTTCCCCTCTTCCGCCGCCGCACGCACAGCACAGTCCGGCTCATTTCGATGAGTACAGTCCGTAAACCGGCACGCGCCGAGATACGGTTCAAATTCCGGAAAGCAATATTGCAATTCCGCCGGGCGGATGGATTCCATC
>SFLA01000093.1 GCA_004553575.1 Clostridiales bacterium | reverse complement strand
CTCGTCCTCGCTCTTATCTCCGTCGGCGCTTCTGGGCGCCACCGCAAGGTTAACAACGCGGTTGCCTTCGCCTATTCTCATTACGCGCACGCCCGCCGCATAGCGGGACTGCACGTTGATTTCGCCCACGTTGATTCTGATAATAACGCCGTCGTCGCTGATAAGAATAACGTCGTCGTCATCCATAACTGCCTTAATTCCGGCCACTTCGCCGTTTTTATAGTTCTGGATTCCCTTGCCGCCGCGGTTCTGAATACGGTAATCCTCAAAATCGGTGCGGCGACCCTGACCGTTTTCGCTTACGGTCAAAAGGCGCTTGCCCGCAGTAACAACCTCAACGCCCACAACCTCGTCGCCCTCGTCAAGGGCGATTGCCTTTACGCCGCGGGCGGTTCTTCCAAGCTCGCGCGCGTCGGATTCCGCAAAGCGGATTGCCATACCGTCGTGCGTTGCAACGATAAGCTCGTCCTCGCCTCCGGTCATACGCACCCATTTAAGCTCGTCGCCCTCGTCAAGGCTTATGGCGTTAAGGCCGCCCTTGCGCACATTGCGGTAAGCGGTAAGGCGGGTACGCTTGATAACGCCCTGCTTTGTAATCATGGTAAGGTAGGTGTTTTCGTTGTCGATTACGCCGCCGATTTTAATCATGGCGGTTACTTTTTCATCCTGCTCGATTTGCAGCAGGTTGATTATGTTCGCGCCGCGCGCCGCGCGCTGGCTTTCGGGAATTTCATAGCCCTTTATGCGGAACACTCTGCCCTTGCTGGTAAAGAAGAGAATAAAGTCGTGGGTGGAAGCAACAAACAGGTTTTCCACAAAGTCCTCGTCACGGCGGGTCATGCCGGAAATACCTCTGCCGCCGCGGCGCTGCGCCTTATAGGTATCCACGGACTGGCTCTTGATATATCCGAAATGAGTAAGTGTAACAACTCTGTCCTCCACGGGGATAAGATCCTCAATATCCATTTCGCCGCCGATGGTTTCAATGGAGGTGCGGCGGTCGTCGCCGAATTTGTCGGAAATTTCTTTGATTTCGGTCTTGATAATGTTGTCAACCAGATGAATATCCCCAAGGATTGCTTCCAGTTCTTCAATCCGCTTTGTAATATCACGCAGTTCGTTTTCAATCTTCTCCACATCAAGTGCGGAAAGACGGCCAAGGCGCATGGCAAGAATTGCGTTCGCCTGAATTTCAGAAAGACCGAAGCGCTCCATCAGGCGGGGACGGTTTTCGTTGTCGTCGCGGCCGGTACGGATTATGTGAACAACCTCGTCAATATTATCCTGGGCGATTTTATAGCCTTCCAGTATGTGCTGGCGTTCCTTCGCCTTGCCAAGGTCGAATCTGGTGCGGCGGGTGATAACCTCTCGCTGGAAGTCGATGTAGTTCTGAAGAATTTCCTTAAGGGTGAGTACCTTCGGCTGACCGTTGACAAGAGCAAGCATAATAACGCCCACGGTATCCTGAAGCTGGGTGTAGGTAAAGAGCTGATTGAGCACCACCTGGGCGTTGGCTTCGCGCTTAAGCTCGATGACAATGCGCAGACCCTCGCGGTCGGATTCGTCGCGCAGGTCGGAAATTCCTTCTATGCGCTTTTCCTTTACAAGGTCGGCAATACTTTCAATAAGACGGGCTTTGTTAACGCCGTAGGGAATCTCGCTTACAATTATGCGGTAACGGTCGTTTTTCCATTCCTGAATTTCGGTGCAGGAACGAAGGGTGATTTTTGCTCTGCCGGTGGCATACGCCGCGCGGATGGCGGCTCTGCCCATAATAATGCCGCCGGTGGGGAAATCCGGCCCTTTTATGTGCTCCATAAGCTCGTCAAGGGTTGCATCCGGATTGTCAATCAGGCAGCAGACGGCGTCCGTAGTTTCGCGAAGGTTGTGGGGCGGAATGTTTGTCGCCATAC
Source organism: Clostridiales bacterium (assembly GCA_004553575.1). GTDB lineage: Bacteria > Bacillota > Clostridia > Oscillospirales > CAG-382 > SFLA01. The sequence continues at coordinate 736 of SFLA01000093.1, read as the reverse complement.
CTACCGCAATGCCCATGCTTCCGTTCACCAAAAGGCTGGGGAAGCGGGCGGGAAGCACCACCGGCTCTTTAAGGCGGTCGTCGTAGTTCGACATAAAGTCGACTGTGTCTTTATCAATATCCGTGAGCATTTTGGTTGCCATTTTGCTCATACGGCTTTCGGTATAACGGTATGCGGCGGGCGGGTCGCCGTCAATTGAACCGAAGTTTCCGTGACCGTCAACCAGCGGATAACGCAGAGAGAAATCCTGCGCAAGTCTTACCATGGCGTCGTATACGGAAGCGTCGCCGTGAGGGTGATATTTACCAAGTACGTTACCGACGGTGTCGGCGCATTTGCGGTATGGCTTTGATGGGTCAAGACCGTTTTCATACATGGTATAGAGTATTCTTCTGTGAACCGGCTTAAGTCCGTCGCGCACATCAGGAAGAGCACGGGAAACGATTACCGACATGGAATAGTCAAGGAAGGATTTTTTCATTTCCTTTTCTATGTTCACGTCAATAAGCTTGGAATGGGGCATATCGTCCGTAAGGTCAAGCTCCGCCAGTTCTTCGTCTTTATATATGTCTTTTTCGTCCAAAACGGTTTCCTCCGTTCAATTATTTTAAAGTTGCGGCTTGGTCGGGCGGGCGTTATTCTTCGCCTTTCTGTTCTTCTTTCTCTGCCTGCTGTTCAAGCTCCGCTATTTTCTTTTTGTTTTCTTCAAATTCGCGTTCTTCCTCTTCCTCCCGGG
>SFLA01000092.1 GCA_004553575.1 Clostridiales bacterium | reverse complement strand
CGCAGCAGCCGCAGGCGGTTTGCCACCGATGACTGCGATCTTCCGAGCCGCGCCGCACATTCCGACTGCGTTATGCCGCAAAGCCGTATATACTCCCGGAGAAGAGGCACGTCCTCCCAAACGCTGAGCGTGCGCGATCGGAGCAGCCGCAGCATTTCGCTCTCCGTAAGTTCTCCGTTCAAACGTGCCGCCCCTCTCGTGTCCGTCTGCTTCCAGTATAGGAGCGTCGGTGTGCGGATGCGGACGAAAGTTGACATAATATAAAATAGTTTACATAACACAAATTGACAGAAAAAGCGGATTATGATATTTTAATAAGACGAAAGGAGCATTGGTATGAAGAAATCCATTCGGGCCGCGGCTGCGGCTCTGCTGATACCGATCCTGCTCGCGCTCACCGGCTGTTCGCTCACGGTGGACAGCGTTATGAGCGTGATTGCGCCGACCGAAACGCCCGTTCCCGGTTCGGATCTCGTTTTTTCCGATCAACCGGAGGCGACGCCGGAGCCGAGACAGATCACCTATGAAAAAATGGACGGCGTGTTCAGCCCGTTCTTTGCGGAGACGGACGGCGACAAGGCCGTTTCCGAAATGACGCAACTCTCCCTGCGTGCCGTGGAGGGGAACCGTGCCCCGGCCGAGATCACCCGCACGACCGGCTCGGACGGAACGGCGTCCGTTACGATCCGCCTGCAGAAGGGCCTCCGCTGTGCCGACGGCGCGGAGCTTACGGCGGACGATCTTCTCTTTACGTATTATGTCCTTATGGACGAGAGCTATGAGGGTCCGTATACGATCAATCGTCTCCCCATTGACGGGATCGCTCTTTACTGGAACGGCATGGATTCGGATATGTACGGCAAGTACATGATGATCTATGACGAGATCTACAACGGCGGCAAATACGAGGCCGATCTTGAAAAGGCCGTCGAGGATGCCAGACGCGCGGCCGTGGAAAAGGGCGTAAGCGAGGAGAATGCGGATCAGGACGCCGACGTTGTCAAAGCGCAGCAGGCGCTCGACGAATACGACACCGTCCGTGCCGATGAGATCCGCGACGCGATCGACAACGCCTGGCGCAACGATGCGCAGGCACTCGTGGATTATACGATGGAGAACTACAGCGGCACGATCGCGCTGCGCACGCCGTACACGCGCGAGGAGGTGCTCGCCAATACCGGCTTGCAGGTGGCTTATACGATGCTTGACCGCGGCTTCGGCAAGTTTACCGACGACGGCGGCTTTGCATCGACAAGCGGCAGGACCTGGGATCTCACCGCGGAATTCCCGACGGCGGAGGATCTTTATAACGAAATGTTCGAAGCCTACGACGGCGATGTTGCACAGTACTGGAGCATCGAGGGCATCGGTCGGGCGGATATGCTCGCCGCGGTGCAGAATTCCATTGTGCGCGAATGGGCGCCGCTGGACGACGACTGGCGCGGCGGTGTGCAGAGTGTGTCCGGTGTGGAGAAAGTCGATGATCTGACGATCCGTATCTCGCTCACCCGCTGCGATGACACGATTCTCAAAGCGCTTACCGAGATACCCGTTGCGCCGCTGCATGTCTACGGCGACGTAAGCCTTTTCGATCCTGAAAACGGCTCCTTCGGCTTCACGAAGGGCGATCTCTCCTCTGTACGCGCCAACAACGGCAAGGCGGTCGGCGCAGGGGAATACGTCTACCGCGAGACCGATATCAGCACCGTGTATCTCGACGCGAACGAGAACTACTGGCTCGGCGTGACCGACGTGCCGGAAGTCATTCTTACCAAGGCGGGGTAAAACCGGATACAGACAATAAAAGCCCGCGGGGAATTTCGCAGGGAGCCATAAGACAGTAAAATATGCAAAAAGCGTGCCACGAAGAAAGTCACGCCTTTTGCCTTAGGAGGATAGCTGCAAAGCGGCGCAAGGGATACAATTCCTTGTTCGGAACGCAGCGACGCAAAACACCCCGGACATTCAGGTGTCCGGGGTGTTCCGTCTCACAGAGCGTACATACGGGGATTACACGTATAGAAGTGCGCCCTTGTATCTGTTCGACAAATCGGAATTTAGCAGTTTGGCGCCGGTGCTTTAACAACAATAAACTCCAGCGTTTCTTCAGAAACATTTTTTAGGTTCATTTTTGTATGGAATGGAACTTTTAATACTGTTCCTGCCTGATATTCATGTGTTTCCTGTTCATTCAAAGTCGCTGATAATGTTCCGCGAACAACTGTAATATACACATTTTTTGCATTTGAAAAATGCTCTGGCAGACATTCACCCTTATTCAAGATCATATGCATATAGTGTATATTTTCATCAATAATTACCTTTTCAACTGTTTTTTCATTTCCTTGTGTTAATTTAAAAATTTGTTCAATCATATTTTTTCCGTCTCCCTTTGTGTTTCATCAACTCTGTAAATTCCGATTTGCAGGTGTGTTCGGTTCCACATTATCACATAACAGGATAAAATACAAGAACAGACTCAGCGGTTCAACCTATTGCGGCTGTTAACTGTCTTATGAGCACTTCGCTTTCCCCCGCGGGCTTTTTTCAGTATATGGCGATATAGGCCGTGTGGTTTTGGAAAACGATCTGCTCTTCGGGCAGAAAGACATCCCAGTTTTTCCCGGCGAAGAATTCCTCCCACACATCTGGATCCATATCCGCTTTCTGGTAATCCGTGTGATTGG
>SFLA01000026.1 GCA_004553575.1 Clostridiales bacterium | reverse complement strand
AACTGTGAAAAAACTATCGACAATAATTGCTGTGTTTATTACGATAATGTTATGTTTGTCATTTGTCGCCTGCAATCATGTCGTTCCCGACAAAACCAACGTATCTGTAACGGATGCTGCGAACACGCCCGGAGCAGACGGAGGACTCACCGATGCCGTCAGTCAGACGGATATCAGTAAAGAAGATAGCAAAAACATCAGCGGATCGGACGAAAGCAAGACATTCGACAACTGTAGTATTTCCGCACACAATGATGAAAAATATGTCTGGTACACCGAGGACAAGCTTGCAGAGTGGTTCGACACCATGATTAAGGCGTATAAAAACGCACCTGAAAGTCCGGACAATAAGCACACATATGAGTATTTTTGTCTTGACGGAATACTGTCTTCGTATATCGGGGTCGAAAGGATTAATAAAGAAGCAACTAAGTTTGCCGGGACAGAAGACTACAATGTACGTGCGATATGTGAGTATTTCGGCATTGACAAGAAAACATATACGGATCTTTATGATTCGTATTTTGACAGGCTTTCCGCAGCCAAATACGGGGAAATGCCCGACATTTTCATGTTTGCCTACGGATATCAATACGACGCTTGGTTCGACGGCGATTATTGGGACAACGAGCTGTTCCTTGCTGAAGGCTACAAGGCTCCCGAATACGATACCTATCGCGGCGAGGTGCCGGAGGGCGACAATCACACGCGGCGTTATTACACCGTCGATTGGCGGCTTATAGAATATGTCGGTACGGAAAAGTTTGAAGCCTGGCTTGCCGATAACCCCGAAGCTTCCGACCGTAATATCATTAAGTTTATATCCGATTTCGGCATAACCCGCGAGCAGTACGTGAAGATATACGATATTGCCAGAAACGGAAAAGCCGGTAGTACTATAGTACTGCCGTATAAAACGGATTATCTGTTTGGAACCGAAGAAATGATAAAGGAATACTTTACCGTTCACCCGCTCGGATAATTTCTTTCCGCAGCCAAAACACGGCGCTCCCCGTAAATTACGGGGAGCGCCTTTATATGTATTGTTTTATCTGAGGGCAAGCAGTGCTGTTAATCTGCATTCCGGCTGCCGAGGTGGGCTCCTATTTTGCTCATTATCATATCGAGAGCGACGGCATTTCTGCCGCCCTCCAGTACAATTATGTCCGCCATGCGCTTTGACGGCTCGACGAACTGCTCGTGCATGGGTTTTACGGTGGTTAGATACTGCTCGATTACCGAATCCAGCGATCTTCCGCGCTTTTTAACGTCGCGGACAATACGGCGCAGTATGCGGACATCTGCATCGGTATCCACGAATATCTTAATGTCGAGCATTCCGGCAAGTTCCGGGTCGGAGAAAATCAGTATTCCCTCTACGATTATTACCCGCGCCGGCTCAATCCGCTTGGTGCGGGCGGAGCGGTTGTGAACGGTATAATCGTACACCGGGCATTCGATCGGCTGCCATTGGCGAAGCTTTTTCAGGTCTTCGATAAGCAGCCCCGTGTCAAAAGCATTCGGGTGGTCGTAGTTCAGCTTACTGCGCTCCTCGTAGGACATATCGTTGTGCGCTTTGTAATAGTCGTCATGATAAACGACCGATACGTTGCCGCCGAAGGCCTCGGTTATCCGCTTGGTTATGGTTGTCTTGCCGCTTCCGGTACCTCCGGCAATACCGATAGTCATTATATCCGGCATATCCGTCACCTCTCGGTTATGTATTGTAGCATACACAGCGGCGGTTTTCAACAATTATTTGTTGACTTTTACCACATGCGACGCTATACTTCATTCAGGAGGTGCAAAAATGGATATTCAACAGATTCTTGCGGCGTGCGATCACACGCTTCTGTCGCAGACGGCGACGGTAAAGCAGATACACGACCTGTGCGATGACGGAATCGCATTCGGATGCGCTTCGGTATGCGTGCCTTCCTGCTACACGGCCGAGGCTAAGCGTTATACCGGCGGAAGAATTCCGGTATGCACGGTTATCGGCTTTCCGAACGGCAATTCGACTACGGCGTCAAAGGTGTTCGAGACGGCTAATGCGGTTGAAAACGGCGCCGACGAGATTGATATGGTAATAAATGTCGGCATGGTAAAGGATTGCCGCTGGGACGATATCCTGGGGGAGATACGTGCCGTTAAACGCGCCTGCTCCGGCAGGCTCCTGAAGGTGATTATCGAGATATGCTTCCTAACCGAAGACGAAATCGTGAAGCTGTGCGGTATTGTAGCGGAATCAGGAGCGGAATATATAAAAACCTCAACGGGCTTCGGCGGCGGAGGCGCCACCTTCCGTGCGGTGGAGCTGATGAGGGCTAACTGTCCGGATACCCTTAAGATAAAGGCTGCGGGCGGGATTTCTTCGCTCGAAGATGCCGAACGGTTCCTGTCGCTCGGTGCTTCCCGGCTCGGGACGAGCCGCATAGTTAAGATTGCAAAGCAAATGAAGGAGGAAAATTAGCATGGGTACACCTCACATCAGTGCGGAAAAGGGCGATTTTGCACGTACGGTGCTTATGCCCGGAGATCCGCTGCGTTCCAGGTTCATAGCCGAGAATTTCCTGGCTTCTCCTCGTCTGGTCAACAACGTCCGGGGAGTACAGGGCTACACCGGCACCTATGAAGGGGTTCCGGTTTCGGTTATGGCAAGCGGAATGGGTATGCCGTCCATCGGCATCTACAGCTATGAGCTGTATTCCTTCTATGGGGTCGAAAACATCATTCGCGTCGGCTCCGCCGGAGCGCTCAGTGATAAACTCCATGTACGCGATATAGTTATCGGGATAGGTGCCTGCACCAATTCGTCGTTCGGGTCACAGTACGGCCTGCCCGGAACGTTTGCTCCGACCGCGGATTACCATCTGCTCGAAACCGCAGTCGGGGAGGCTCGCCTCCGGGGAATTCCGGTAACGGTCGGCAACCTATGCTCGTCGGACACGTTCTACGACGACCGCGAGGACTCCGCACGCCGCTGGCAGCGAATGGGAGTGCTTGCCATTGAGATGGAGGCCGCCGCGCTGTATATGACTGCGGCCCGGCTCGGAAAGCGCGCACTTGCGATATGCACAATATCCGACTGCATTTTCACCGGTGAGGAATGCTCCGCGGAGGAACGGCAGAAATCGTTTACCGGAATGATGAGCCTTGCGTTGGGGACCGCCGCTGCGCTTGAGAACCGTTGACATTATACCGCATTCAATCGTTTTATTTCTTCTGCTAAAAATGACCTGCCGCGGTTAAATTATTTGCATTTTGTTAAAAAAACTGTTGATTTTTAACAGTGTCTTTGGTATAATTACCCCGTAAATCCGGCGTCTGGAGATTGAAGCCCGGTATTTACAGAATATTTAGGAGGAAAATCAACACATGAAGAAACTCGTTTCGCTTCTGCTTGTCGCCGTCATGGTTCTTGCCGTCGCGTCTCTCGCCGCTTGTACGGAAGACGACACAAAGTATCTGAACGCCGAGTGCGAGATCGCTCTGGTAACCGACGTCGGAAATATCGACGACAAATCCTTCAACGAAGGCGCCTGGAACGGCGTAAAGGAATACGCAAAAGAGAATGAAAAGACGTTCGCGTACTTCCGTCCGTCCGAGGATTCCACCGCTGCCCGTGTCGAGACTATCGAGGCTGCTATCGAAAAGGGCGCAAAGGTTGTTGTCTGCCCGGGCTTCCTTTTTGAAGAGGCTATCTACAACGTGCAGGATAAACACCCCGATGTCTACTTCCTGCTGCTCGACGGCGAGCCGCATACTGCCGACTATTCTACTTATAAGACTTCCGAAAACACTTACTGCATCCTTTACAAAGAGGAGCAGGCTGGTTATCTCGCCGGTTACGCCGCCGTTAAGGACGGCTATACCAAGCTCGGATTCCTCGGCGGAATGTCCGTTCCGGCGGTTATCCGTTACGGCTACGGATTCGTCCAGGGCGCAGAGGCTGCAGCTCAGGAGATGAACGTAGACGTCGAGATGAACTACTGGTACAGCGGCGTGTTCTCCGCAAATGATGACATAAAGACCAAGATGGACGCGTGGTTTACCGCCGGTACCGAGGTCGTCTTCTCCTGCGGCGGCGGAATTTACCTGTCCGCTGTTGCCGCAGCCGAGGCTACCGATAACGGCAAGGTTATCGGCGTTGACGTCGATCAGGCTGCCGAGTCCGATCGTATAATCACCTCCGCCATGAAGGGGCTCACCGTTTCCGTAAAGCTCGCTCTCGCTACTTATTACGAGAACGGCAACTGGGGTACCAAGGGCGGCACAACCGCTAACCTCGGCGCCGCAGAGGACTGCGTAGGTCTTCCCACCGCGTCCGGTTCCTGGAGAATGAACAACTTCAAGGTCGAAGAGTATAACGCTCTGTTTGCCAAGATAAAGAGCGGCGAGATCGCCGTAAGCAACGCGGTCGAAACCGCCCCCGTGACCGAGAAAGTCACAGTTGATTATCAGAACAAAGCCGAAGGCTGACAGACTTAAATCCGAAACATCAATGCGGGAGGCAAAGCAACATTGCTTTGCCTCTCTCTGTAAACGGAGGATTACCATATGGCAAAAGAGAACATCGATCCGGCAAGGGAAGCGGTTGAAAATCGCCCCGGTGAGGACTATGTTATCGAAATGCTGAATATAACCAAGGAGTTTCCCGGCATAAGGGCTAACGACAATGTAACTTTAAGACTTCGGCGCGGCGAGATACATGCGCTGCTCGGCGAGAACGGTGCAGGTAAATCCACGCTGATGAGCGTGCTGTTCGGTTTGTATCAGCCGGACGGCGGAGTAATAAAAAAGAACGGCGAGGTCGTGAAGATAAACAATCCGAACGACGCCAACGATCTTCATATCGGAATGGTGCACCAGCATTTCAAGCTGGTTGAGGTGTTCACCGTTCTTGAAAATATTATTCTCGGGGTCGAGCCCACCTCCGCCAGCTTTCTTAAAAAGAAGGAAGCGCGCAGTAAGGTGGTGGCGCTGTCCGAGAAATACGGGCTTAAAGTAGACCCGGATGCTTATATATCGGATATAACCGTGGGAATGCAGCAGAGAGTGGAAATACTCAAAATGCTTTACCGCGATAATGAAATACTGATATTTGACGAGCCGACCGCGGTACTTACCCCGCAGGAGATCGACGAACTGATGGAGATCATGCGAGGTTTTAAGGCGGAGGGCAAGTCCATACTGTTCATAACCCACAAGCTCAACGAGATAATGGCGGTAGCGGACCGTTGTACCGTGCTCCGCAAGGGAAGATGCACCGGTACGGTGGATATCGCGGATACGTCCAGGGAAGAGCTTTCCCGGATGATGGTTGGCAGGGAAGTTTCGTTTTCGGTGGATAAGGCGCCGGTCGAGCCGGGTGATACCGTGCTCGAGGTATGCGGGCTGTGCGCACCGTCGCGGCGGAGCAAAAAGAATGCGGTTACCAATGCGAGCTTTAACGTGCGCCGCGGTGAAATCGTATGTATTGCCGGTATCGAGGGCAACGGACAAAGCGAGCTTGTATATGCGCTGACCGGTCTCGGACCGGTAAGCGCCGGGAGCATAAGGCTTAACGGCGAGGATATAACCCGCAAGAGCATTCGCAGGCGCAATAACGCCGGTATGGCGCATATCCCCGAGGACCGTCATAAGGACGGGCTTATTCTCGATTATACTCTCGAGCAGAATCTTGTACTTAAGAAGTATTTTATGCCCCGGTTTCAAAAGGGCGGTTTTATTAAATTTGAAGAAGTGCGCCGGTTTGCCGACGGGCTTATCGACCGGTTTGACATACGTTCCGGCCAGGGCGCCGTTACCCGCGCACGGTCAATGTCCGGCGGTAACCAGCAGAAGGCCATAGTTGCCCGGGAGATCGATTACAATGCCGATATTCTGATTGCGGTGCAGCCTACGAGAGGGCTGGACATAGGAGCGATCGAATATATCCACAAGCAGATAGTCGCCGAGAGAGATTCGGGCAAAGCCGTGCTGCTGGTATCGCTGGAGCTGGACGAGGTTATGAACCTGTCCGACAGGATTATTGTCATATACGAGGGAGAGCTGGTCGGGGAGTTCAGACCCGACGAGATAACCGTTCAGGAGCTCGGATTGTATATGGCGGGCGCCAAAAAACAGAAGTCGGGAGGCGAAGTATAAGTGGAACGTATAAGAAAAGCGTTTTCATCGCCGGCGGGGATAAGCATAACGTCGTCGGTGCTTGCCGCCGCGGGCGGGTTGCTGTTCGGTTTGCTGCTTCTGCTGTGCTTCAGACCTGCGTCGGCGTTTACCGGGTTTTTAAATATCCTTACCACGGGTTTTTCGTCACCCGCAAAGCTTTCAAAGGTACTGTATCAGTCGGCGCCGCTGGTATTGACCGGACTTTCGGTCGGGTTTGCCTTTAAGACAGGACTGTTCAATATCGGAGCAACCGGACAGTATATTATCGGAACTCTTTGCGCGCTGTATACCGCAATAATCTGGGGCTTTCCGTGGTGGGCGGCAATGCTTGCCGCGGCGGTCGGAGGAGCCGTCTGGGGCTCTATTCCCGGAATATGCAAGGCGTTGTTCAACGTCAACGAGGTTATTACCTCGATAATGTTCAACTGGATCGCATTGTATACGATAATCCTCGTGTTCAACAATACCCCCGCGATACTCGACCCTGTCGGAAACCGAACCATGAACCTCGCCGCAGCCAACCCCGGCGCGATAATTCCCAAATGGGGGCTGGACGAGCTGTTCGGATCGCAGTACATGAATATCAGCTTTTTCATTGCTGTGGCGGTGGCGGCTGTGATATATGTCGTGCTTAACAAAACAATCTTCGGCTACGAGCTTAAGGCCTGCGGAAGCAACCGCGACGCGAGCCGTTACGCGGGTATCAACGCCAAGCGCAATATTATTCTTTCAATGGTAATATCCGGAGCGCTTGCGGGAATTGCCGGAGCGATATATTACCTGTCCGGTACCGTACAGTACAATCTCGAAAAGAATCTTCCGTCGCCGGCAATGGGCTTCAACGGAATACCCGTCGCGCTGCTTGCCGCTTCGCATCCTCTCGGCACGGTGTTTTCGGCTCTGTTCATTTCGTATATCCAGGTCGGAGGCGAGACATTGCAGCCTACCTTCGCAAAGGAAAACATCGATATAATAATATCGGTTATTATTTATTTCTCCGCATTTGCAATGCTTACCCGCATGCTGCTGCAGCGTCTGTTGTCGCATAAAAAAGAGTCGGGATCCAAAGCGGTTCCGGCCGCAGTGACTGCCGCGGGCGCCTTCCCGGGCGAAGATAAGACAACGGATGATAACGCTTCCGCTTCCGGAGCGGCAGAAAACGAAGATACCGGAGATAATACCGATAACGAAAGCGGGGTGAGCGGGCAATGACGGTATCTCAGCTTGTTTCCGGTATACTTGCTTCAACGGTCATATTCTCGGTGCCGCTTATGCTTGTCGCGCTCGGAGGAATGTTCTCGGAGCGAAGCGGTACAATAAACATCGCGCTTGAGGGTATAATGATTATCGGCGCGCTGTCGTCCTGCCTGTTCCTTAACAAAACAAACATAACCGCGTCACATCCGTTGCTCGGAATGTCGGCGGCAATACTCATCGCCGCGGTAGCGGGAGGGCTGTTCTCGCTGCTGCTCGGATTCGCGGCTATCAATCTCCGCGCCGACCAGACGATCGGCGGAACAGCACTCAATATTCTTGCTCCCGCGCTCGCCATTCAGCTTACCTGGCTCATTCAGGGCCAGGGACAGACGGTCATAAACATAAAGAATGTCCGTATAACTCAGGCGATGCTCGGGCTGACCGCGAGCGAGAACCCCGGATTCTTCGAAAACCTTATATTCAAATATCTGTATCTCACCACCCCGGTCGCCATAGTGCTGCTTATCGTATCGATAATCGTACTGTACAAAACGAGGTTCGGGCTTCGCCTGCGTGCCTGCGGCGAGCATCCTCAGGCGGCGGATTCCGTGGGAATAAATGTGTATAAAATGCGTTATGCGGGCGTGGTTATATCCGGTGTACTCGGCGGAATAGGAGGGCTTGCGTTTACCGTTGCCGCCGGCTCCGGCTTCCAGTCGTCCGTGGCGGGCTACGGATTTTTGGCGCTGTCGGTAATGATTTTCGGTAACTGGAAACCGGTAAACATAATGCTGGCGTCGCTGTTCTTTGCACTGTTCAAGGTGATTGGCGGCTACAAGGATTACATTCCCTTCCTGCCCAAGTTCTCCAATATAACCGCGAGCGAGAATATATATTCCATGCTCCCGTATATACTCACTATGGTGGTGCTTATATTTACCTCCAGACGTTCAAGGGCGCCTAAGGCGGAGGGCATACCGTACGATAAAGGAGCAAGATAAATGAAGGTGCGGTTTGTTCGGATAAACGAAAACGCGGTACAGCCGCGGTATTCCACCGATTCTGCGGCGGGCGCGGATATCTGCGCTCTGCCCGGGACGGATACCGTTATTCAGCCGGGCGAGACGGTAATGATACACACCGGCATTGCCATGGAAACTCCGGATGGCTATGCGGCGCTCGTCTATGCGCGCAGCGGAATGGCGTCCAAGCGCGGGCTCGCACCCGCCAATAAAGTCGGGGTAATAGACCCCGATTACCGCGGCGAGGTTATGGTTGCGCTTCACAACCATTCGTCCGAGGCACAGATTGTTAAGGGCGGAGAGCGGATTGCCCAGATCGTCATTACGCCTTTTGTAAGAGCGGATTTTACCGAATCCGACAGCCTGTCCGATACCGCGCGCGGCAAGGGCGGTTTCGGATCGACCGGTACATTTTGAAAGGGGTTTTTACCATGAAAAGAATAATATGCATTTTGCTTTCACTGCTGATAGCGGCGGCTTTGCTTGCCGCTTGCCGGGATACTTCCGATGTCTCGGATCCGGACAACAGCGTTGACGTCTCCGCGTCCGGAGATCTTTTTGCGAACCTTCCCGATGTGAATTACACCGTTGACGGCGAGCCCGCCGAGTTTGTTATTCTCACTACCGGAGATTGGGCAGGCAGATATAAATCCATCGAGATCTGCGCCAACGAGCAGGCTCCCGAGCTGATAAGCGATTCGGTTACCGAGCGCAACGCGATGGTCGAGGAGCGATTCGGGGTTAAGATAATCGAAACGCGCACCGCCGCATACGGTGATATGCTTACTCTGATACGCAACAATGCGACCTCCGGCACCGATCTTTACGATGTGGTTATGCCGTTTATGACCGACGCAGCGGTGCTATCCGCCGAGAAGCTTTTCTATGACCTGAATACCTCGTCCGTGTCTTTTGACGGCGAATGGTGGGATCAGAATGCGAAATCGACCCTGTCGATAGACAAAAAGCTTTATTTTATCACCGGAGATCTCTGCCTGCTTGCATACGACTGCACCTCCTGCCTGGCCTTCAACAAGGATATGATCGATGATTACAATCTCGACAATCCGTACGAACTGGTGGACAGCGGGGAGTGGACTCTCGACAAGCTTCTCAGCATGGCGCGAGAGGTCGGGTATCATGACAACGGCGACGCAAAGAAGGATTTTTCGGATATCTGGGGCTGTATGATTAACAGCAGCTATGCAACTTCAATGTTTATCTCCTCCGGAGAACGGCTTACCGACAAGGATGAAAACGATATCCCGACAATAGCCGTAAGCGGCGACCGGCAGTCAGATGTATTCGCAAAGATATTCGATCTGTGCAGCGATTCTTCGATATGCCATATCGATTCCTATGCCGCAAATTATGACGATGTATGGCTTGCCGCTTCCGAGGCGATTGCCACCGGGCATGTCGTTTTCCGTCCGGTAGTTGTCATCGATATTCAGGAGGTTGCGAGCTTCGATTGTAATTTCGGTATAATTCCGACTCCGAAGTATGACGCCGAGCAGGAGGAATACTATTCGTATGTTTCCGCGGTATGTGCGACCTGTGTTGCCATACCCACCTCAAACGAGGATTTTGAAATGGCTTCCGTTATTATGGACGCAATGGCGCAGGCTTCTACCGATACGGTAAAGACGGCATATTACGATACGCTGCTCAAACTTCGCAAAATACAGGATGACGACGGCGAGCGTATGCTGGACATCATATTCGGCGGAAGGGTATACGATTACGGAATACTGTTCGGCTGGGGAGGAATAAACACTTTTATGAACGATATCGCGTTCAGCGGATCGAACACCTTCCAGTCCAAGCTCGATTCGATCACCGGAGCCATTCAGAGCGATATAAACAACACTGTTGACAGAATGAGGTAACACTGATGAAAGAAATGTCAGATAAGCGTATGAAAACCGGAAAAAGACTTAAAAAAGCGGCATTGTTTGTGCTTCTGACCGTGCCGTTTGTATACGAGAAGAAGGACGGCGGAGGGTTCCGCCTTAAAGCGGTTCTGTACGATATTGTAGTAAATAAAAACGACAGCGAACGCAATTATTCGTTTAATCTGGGCGGAATATTCCGCGAGCAGATCGCGGCGGTCAAGGCTCTTGCCGCGGACGTCTTTGCCGCTGCAAAGGCAAAAAAGGCGGAGATTGAGGCGAATGCAGATGACGAAGACGAAGAGAGCATTGACGAAGCCGCAGAGCAGGCGCTTGACGAGGCTCTCGGAAACGGCTGAGCTTTGCGCAGTCGGAATCGCAATACAAACAACATCCTCCTGTATGCAGGGGGAATAAAGCAACAAAATGTCTTAGCCGATATGATACCGTTCGTGAGGAGGACGCTGAAGCGGTGTGATCGCTCCCGTAAGCGGCATGCTGCCGGACGAACCGACGAGAACCGTTATCGGAATGAAAATGCCCGGTCAGATATAATGATTCGGGCATTTTCGGGTTTTTGGCATGTCGTTTTACCTTGGGCACAATCGGATTATGTTTGGCAGACGGAGGAGTTATGAAATAGAAATATGTTTTAAAAGAAGTTAGCATCCGTTCCGAAAACAGTAAAAAAGACGGTCTTGAGTTATATATTGCGGAAGGAGATATCATTCTTGATAAAGGCTTCGGATTTGAAGTGCTGCCCGCCGCAATGGATTTTACAAAACCGATCACCCGAAAGAAGATTTCCGGTACTCCGGCCGGGCAATCCGGAATACTTTTACGAATAAAAGAACTTGGCGAATCCTCGGCATCGGTTGCCGTTCTGAATCGGGAATCATACTTCGAGGGTGCGGACACGCCGGTGATAAAAGAGACCGAATGCCTGAAGGCGGTAAAATACGGCGAGGAATTCACCGTTTACGCAAAAATGCAGGCCTGCGATTCGCCTTTTCCGGTTAACAACGGATTTATCATAGCAGATGAATCTAAGCCGAAGACACATAACTTTTGCACCGAATGCGGTGCAGAAATGATAAACGGCTACAAGTTCTGCCGCGAATGCGGTGCACCTGTATGCAGGTAAAAGGTACGGCCGCAGGCCGTGCAGCTTTATCGATATAGTTTTGAAACCAACGGTGTACCGCCGTACTCTCCTTTCCGGGATAACAGTGTGTTCCGCCATGCTTAGTGATCTGTAAGCGCAAAGCGGCAGTTTGACCGGGATTCCTTCGCCGCTTCGTTCCGTCGGAGTCTGCGGCCCGATTGCACTGACGGTAAGAAAGAACAATCCTCCGTATGCTGCGAGCATACGGAGGATTTGCTGTTTCAGGAGCACCCGGCTATTTTAGGAGGGCGCTTCGGTTTTGATTCTTAAACGCCGGGAGTTTATGCTATTTTACGAGTACCTTTTTAAGGTGAACAAAGCGGGGCAGGCCGTCTTCCTTGGGGAGCTTGGTCTCGCCCTGAATAAGGGGAAGCGCGTAGCGCAGATAATCGTCGGTAAGGCCGTCTTTGTCTGCGTTAAACCACTCGGCGGGCACCTTTTTCTCGGTGTTGGCAACTATGGTGAGGTCAAACAGCTTGATGTTGCAGACGTACTTGCCGTTAACGTATTCGCGCTCGAAGCCTACCATTTTGTCGGTAGTGCCTGCAACCGCGTATTCGACCGCAGCCTTGCCGGAAGCGAAGGACTCGTCCAGATCGGTCTGCGACGCGCAGTGAGCGGCACAGCGCTGGAGCAGCGAAAGCTCGATTCCTCTGACCTTCGCGCCGGTGCGCTCCTTTATAACCCCGGCAAGATAGGAGGCGAGTCCGCCGAGCTGTGCATGGCCGAATCCGTCCTTGGCGTTGGAAAGGTCGTTGCCGTATTCGGAGATGTACTTTCCGTTTTTATCGTGTATACCCTCGGATACCGCCACAATGCACTTTTTCTGGTCTGCATAGATCTTTTCGACCTTCGCGAGCATTGCGTCCATATCGAAATCGTTTTCGGGGCAGTATATGAGGTCGGGTCCGCAGCCCTTGCTGCAGGCGAGCTGAGCGGCGGCGGTGAGCCAGCCGGCGTTTCTGCCCATTATCTCGACCACGGTTATCATACCGGTGTCATAAACACGGGCGTCATGATACACCTCCATAAGCGAGGTGGCTATATACTTTGCGGCGGACGCGTATCCGGGGCAGTGATCGGTGCCGGCAAGATCGTTGTCTATCGTCTTGGGAATGCCCATTACACGGCACTCATAGCCGTTGGCGAGCATATACTTGGATATCTTGTTGCAGGTATCCATAGAATCGTTTCCGCCGTTATAGAAGAAATAGCGGATATTGTATTTGCGGAATATCTCGAGTATGCGCTTGTAATCGGTATCGTCGACCGCGGAATCCTTAAGCTTATAGCGGCAGGAGCCGAGAGCTGACGACGGAGTATACTGCATATATGCGAGCTCCTCCGGATCCTCCGCGCCCATGTCGATAAGACGGTCGTCAAGCAAACCGCGGATGCCGTTGAGCATACCGTAAACCTTGGTAATGTTCTTTTCGCCCAGCGCGGTTTTGATTGCGCCGTAGCAGCTTGCGTTGATCGCGGAAGTGGGTCCTCCGGACTGACCGATCACGCAGGCGCCTTTGAGTTCTGACATAAAAAATCACCTTCCTGTAATATTCGTACTATAATAACACAATTATCTGCCGAAATCAATCGGTAAATATAAAAATTAGCGCGGTTTTCTTGACATCCGTCGTTAAAACGGTTATAATGATAAAGTATAATAACACAAAGGAGTTTTTTGTAATGCCACTCGTAACTTCTACCGAAATGTTCAAAAAGGCCTATAACGGCGGGTACGCTATCGGCGCGTTCAATGTTAACAATATGGAGATCGTTCAGGCTATAACCGAGGCCTGCAAGGAAGAAAAGGCACCGGTCATTCTTCAGGTTTCCAAGGGCGCGCGCGCCTATGCAAACCATACCTATCTCGTAAAGCTTGTCGAGGCTGCCGTTATCGAATGCCCCGAGATTCCGATCGTTCTGCATCTTGACCACGGCCCCGATTTCGAGACCTGCAAGTCCTGCATTGACGGCGGCTTCACCTCCGTTATGATCGACGGCTCGTCCAAGCCGTTTGCCGAGAATATCGAACTCACCCGCAAGGTCGTCGAGTACGCTCACGCGCACGGCGTCGTTGTCGAGGGCGAGCTCGGCACTCTTGCCGGAATCGAGGACGAGGTCCGCGTCGCCGAGGGCGATTCCTCATACACCAGACCCGAGGAAGTCGAGGAATTCGTTACCAAGACCGGCGTTGATTCTCTTGCCATCGCTATCGGCACCAGCCACGGCGCATATAAGTTCAAGCCCGGCACCAAGCCCCAGCTCCGCTTCGATATACTCGAAGAAGTTTCCAGAAGGCTTCCCGGCTTCCCGATAGTTCTTCACGGCTCGTCCTCCGTTCCGCAGAATTACGTCGATATGATAAACAAATTCGGCGGCAACATGCCCGGCGCTGTCGGCGTACCGGAAGAGCAGCTCCGCCACGCGGCTCAGCTTTCCGTCTGCAAGATCAATATCGATTCGGATCTGCGTCTTGCCATGACCGGAACCATCCGCGAGTTCTTCACCGAGCATCCCGACAAGTTCGACCCGAGAGAATATCTTAAGCCCGCAAGAGCCAACATCAAGGAGCTCGTACGCCACAAGCTCACCGATGTCCTCGGCTGCGCCGGCAAAGCCTGATAAACGGTTCCCCCGGCAGCTTTCACGGCGCCGCGGACGGCTCGCGTATAAGCATTACTGATATTAACGAAACCGGCAAGCCCGCCAGAGCTCGCCGGTTTTTTATATAATCATGTAATCATGCTATCGATGCTGTGAACGCTCTGATTGATTGACGAGAAAATGATGTTTACACAGTTTGATCACTTTCACTGCAAATTCTGTCGATAAATCCCGAAGCTTCGATTCTGCCATATAACACCGCATTTCCGGTATTAATTATATCGCAAAACCAAAAGCGTTTTAAGTGAAATATCTCGCTGTTTGGAGTGAAATATCACTCTGTCGCTCGATGTGAAATAATGTGCTGCCGCACATTGTAAATTTTGCTCATTCGTCGCAATGCGAAATGAAACTCGCCTCCTCACATTTGCGAAGCAAATATTTCACAGCGGAGCTATTTCACATGGCGAAGCAATTTCACTTGCCCGAAATGGCAAAGTACGTTGAAAAAAGCACGCCTGCGCGTGCTTTTTTCTGTGACGTGTGTCCGATTCAGATGCACACTGATTTGGCGCTGCACCCCCGCCGCTATCTTCCGGGGCAGGGAACAATGTTTGCAAACAAATCTATGTAATTACCCAAATAATATTTTTTGGATTTCCTTTGCTTTTTCCGAAAATGTGACAGTGTGGAGATAATCTTTGACATGAATACATATAACCTCGTCGGGAATAACCTCATTCTTAGAAATCCATTGCCATTCATCCAGCTTTTCAAAGTTGTCTGCTTTCAATTTGTATATGTATCCCACACCATTAGGATCCAGACTGCCGTATTCAATAAAAGTTTTTCCGTTTTTACAGGAGAACACTCTTTTACCCGTTGGATCATCAGGATACCATCGTATTGGTAAAGCAAATGGTATTACTTCATCAATAGTTTCAGCGGCATATATGGCATTTTG
>SFLA01000091.1 GCA_004553575.1 Clostridiales bacterium | reverse complement strand
AGATCCTTTCCCAGCTTGAATCCGTGATTCCTCCTGCCGCCGCAATCGGTATTCAGGAAGCGATTTACAAGATGGATCTCGATGAGCTGCAGACGAAACTGGAAAAATTCCTTCTGGAAACGGTAAGCTTTCATGACGCAGCCAGCGAATCGTTTTACCACGGTCTGATTCTGGGACTTTGCGCCATGCTGGATGATCGATATCAGATTACTTCCAACCGGGAATCCGGCGAAGGAAGGTTTGATATCCAGATGGCACCGCTAAGCGAACGGCTTCCGGGAATCCTGATTGAACTGAAAGCTGGAAAAGACTGTACAGAAGCACAGCTTGAATTTATAACGGAGTTTTTGAAAGATGACAAAAGTATTCATTGACGGCAGCGCCGGCACAACGGGTTTAAGAATATACGAAAGACTCGAAGAACGGAACGACATAGAGCTTATTCGTCTGCCGGAGGAGTTAAGAAAAGATATCGGCGCGAGGAAAGCGGCGATAAACTCCGCCGATATAGCTTTTCTGTGTCTGCCGGACGCGGCGGCAAAGGAAGCGGTGTCTCTTGTCGACAATGACGACACGGTAATAATCGATACTTCGACCGCCCATCGTACCAGTCCCGGCTGGGTATACGGATTTCCCGAATTATCTGAGGAAATCGAGAAAAAGATAGCGGTTTCCCGGCGCATAGCCGTCCCGGGATGTCACGCAAGCGGTTTTATTGCACTTGTTTTTCCGCTTATTGAAGCGGGAATCATTGACGGCGACGCTCTGCTGACCTGCTTTTCGGTAACGGGATATTCGGGCGGCGGCAAAAAAATGATTTCCGAGTATGAGAGCCGGGAAAGAGATCCTCTTTTATCCGCACCGAGACAGTACGGAATAACGCAGACACACAAGCATCTGCCCGAAATGACGGCGGTATGCGGGCTTAAGAATCAACCCGTGTTTTCCCCGGTCGTTGCCGATTATTACAGCGGTATGGCAGTAACGGTTCCGCTTTTCAGATCCGCAATCAACGGCACGGCGGAGGATATCAGGAAGATATATAAGCAGAAGTATTCCGGCCATGTTGTAAAATATAAAGAAGAATTTGACGAGGGCGGATTTGTTTCGGCAAACAGGCTCTGCGGCAGGGACGACATGGAAATTTCGGTAGCGGGTAATGAAGAGCCTATCCTGCTTATATCACGCTATGACAATCTCGGCAAGGGCGCTTCGGGCGCGGCGGTCGAGTGTATGAACATAGTAATGGGTGCGGATAAGACAACAGGTCTCGAGTTATAAGATGCGATGGGAGCGGAAAACATGAAAACAATTTCGGGCGGCGTTTGCGCCGCAAAAGGCTTTAAGGCTTCGGGAGTGCACTGCGGTATACGGAAAAACCGCTTAAAGCGGGATTTATCCCTTATCTACAGCGAAAAAAAGGCGGCGGCGGCAGCGGTTTATACAACCAACCTTGTAAAGGGTGCTCCGCTTATCGTTACAAAGGAACATATTAAGGACGGATATGCCCAGGCGGTTATTTGCAACAGCGGGAACGCAAACACCTGTAACTCGGACGGTTTGTCAATAGCCGAGCAGACCTGCGAACTGTTGGGCAGAGAGCTTGGTATTCCCGCCGGGGATATAGTAGTGGCTTCTACGGGAGTTATAGGTCAGCCACTTGACATTACTCCGATCAGAAGGGGTATACCCTCCCTGGTGAGCGGGCTTTCCGCTGACGGCAGCGAACAGGCTGCGGAGGGCATTATGACTACCGATACAAAGATAAAAGAAGTCGCCGTAAGCTTCAATATCGGCGGAAGGGAGTGCCGGATCGGGGGTATTGCGAAGGGGTCGGGTATGATTCACCCGAACATGGCGACAATGCTCGTCTTCCTTACCACCGATTGCAGCATAAGCAGTGAAATGCTTAAAAAAGCGCTGGCAGGCGATGTGCGCAGCACCTTTAATATGCTTAGCGTAGACGGCGATACCTCTACTAACGATATGGTGACGATTCTTGCAAACGGCATGGCGGAAAACAAAGAGATTACTGCCGATGGCGAGGATTTCAATACGTTTATGAAAGCCCTTAACACCGTGACGGTGTATCTTTGCCGCAGGATAGCGGGAGACGGAGAGGGCGCGACAAAGCTTATCGAATGCAGGGTATCGGGCGCCGATACCGAATATACCGCAAAGACAGTGGCTAAGTCGGTCATCTGTTCATCTCTGACAAAGGCGGCGATGTTCGGGGCGGACGCCAACTGGGGACGCGTGCTTTGTGCAATAGGTTATTCGGGAGCGGAGGTTGATGTCAACAGAATTGACGTTTCGTTCAGATCGGCAAAGGGCGAAATTCCGGTTTGCAAGAACGGTGCGGGTATTCCCTTCAGTGAGGAAAAGGCAAAAGAAATCCTGTCGGAGGACGAAATAGAGATTTCGGTAGATCTTAATTCGGGAGGATACGGCGCTGTGTCGTGGGGCTGTGACCTTACATACGATTATGTCAGAATCAACGGCGATTACAGGACTTAACAATTAAAAAAGAGGATCAACAAAATGTCGCTTGAACTTTCAAATGCGCAGCGTGCCGAGGTGCTTACTCAGGCGCTGCCCTACATTCAGAAATACTACAAAAAAATTGTCGTTATCAAGTACGGCGGCAACGCCATGATAAACGAGGAGCTGAAGCAGCAGGTTATGGAGGATATTGTCCTGCTATCCCTTATCGGCGTTAAGGGTGTATTGGTACACGGTGGTGGTCCCGAAATCACCGATAT
>SFLA01000090.1 GCA_004553575.1 Clostridiales bacterium | reverse complement strand
CACACCGCACGGTTTTCCACTGCAGTATCGCTTATCATGGCGTCCTCAAGATCGCTCAGAAGGACATTTATCTCTGCAGCATACCTTAGCGCCGATATGGGATCGTTTTCGTTAAGAGCGGTATCCGCCGAGATTATAAGCGCTTCACAGGTATCGAGAGCAGAGGAAACAAAGGTGTAATCAATATCGTAAAGCTCATTTTTGATTTGTTCGTAGTTTTCTTTAATTGTCTTGAGTGCAGATGCGGTATCGCCGTAGGAATCGAGAGGTTTTGAACAGATCAAAAGCTTATTTCCGCTTCTGTTCACAACCGCTTCCCTGCCCGCACGGAACAGCTTCTGAAGTGCATCGGCCATTACGCCGTGACCGGAAATGACATAACCGCCGTCGGGTATCTTCATATTGCCGGACGAACTTGCGGCGACCATGATGCCATCCGATGAAACGGCAATCTCATAGCCGTAAATATTTGTTCCGGTAGAAGAACCCTCGTCATAGATAATCAGATTGTCGGTATACCTGGTAGCGTTAAACGCGGTTATTTCAAGTGCGTCTGCGGAATAAACACAGCTTTCAAGCGAGATTTCTGCCGCATCTCCGGCCGAAACGTGCTTTGCCGAAGCTAAATCGGATCCCTTTGCTGCGAAGGAAAGAACGTACCCTCCGGTTGGTATGGCGGTATTTCCTTCGTTCAGGCTCACTGACACTACCTTGCCGTCGGATATGGCTATTTCCGCTACATTGCCCGATGTTCCCGTCGTTTCGCCGGCGGCAGAGGTAAACAGCACCGTGCCGCTTCCGGAATTTACCCCGGAGACTTTATAATAATATCCGTTTATAAGGACATATTTATCGGGAGTGTTCACGGGGGTTATAAGAAATTCGTCAACTGTATCTCCTACGGTAAAGGAATCCGCAAGAGAAGCGGCGGAGCCGGCAAACACCAGCAGATATCCGGAGGAAGTCGGTATAATCATGCGCTCGCCGGGATCGCCCTTGCTGACGACAACACCGTCGTTAACGGCTATCGCGGTGAATTCTGAATCCGAAGCCGGAACCACCCGGGAAGAAAAGCCCGCGTCGAACATATAAACTCCGTCGGTGACTTCGGAAACATCGGTGCGTTCATCCCCGATCTTATAAAGTGTACCGCCGACGGTTATCGCCGACACGCAGCAGTCGGAATTGGCATTTTCAAGCTTTGACATATATATACGGTCTCCTTTCGAATATGCCGACATTGCATACGAGCGGTTGTAGCCGCCGGTAAACACAAGCGCGGGCGTTCCCGCCTCGACTGAACCCGAGGTTCGCAGCTCGGTTACGCAATAATTGCCTGATCCTGTGCTTTCGAGAATTACGGCGACGGCATTATCGCCGATAACCGAATCGGTATCGTGGTCGGAGCTGAAAAACGCTATAACACCGCTTTCCAGCTCGTTTTCGGGATCGACATAATAAACTCGGCGCGAATAGTAGGAATCGGACGGAACGCAAAGCGCGAGATCGAGCCTCTCGTAATTATCGCAGGTGAAACCGAAGACATCGACAGGCTGGCTCTCACGCACGCGGAGTCCCTCAAGCAGAGGCGACTTTATGCTGACAACAAAACCGTTTACAGGAATAAGAGTGTCGGACTTAACGCCGTCGGACGAATCGACAGCAATTATTATGTACTTATCGTCCGAAGTCTCCGAATAACGCACAGTTACTGCGGTTCTTCCGGTATGGTCGCCGCCTATTACGGCAGAGGGCTTTCCGTCCGGCTCATATGAATGTGTATATACTGCCACATCCTGACCTCCGAGCTCCTTATCGACGGTATTAACCGAAAACTCTGTTCCGCCCAGCTCAACCGTCATACCGGCGTTGGAATCCGAATAATCCGGAGTTTTATCGCAGCCTGCTGCGGCAATCGCCGTTGAAACGGCTATAAGCACGGCGAGAAACAGGCTGACAGTTCTTTTTGCGCTCATAAAATGCTCCTTTCCTTATACCGTATTATTTGCGGGCAAGCCGTAACAAAATGCGGGGAGAAAAACATTTAAGGTCTTCTCCCCGCGTAAGATTAATCGTGGCGGCGGCGCTGTTTTCTTATACGCAGAACGACATATACCGCGATAACCGCGGCAAGCACGCCTCCGCATATCCAATATATGGATCCGGTACCGCTGTCTTCTGTAGTCTCTATTTTCAGGCTGTTCCAGAGTGAATTGAGATTGCTGAGTGTACTGTCGGAAAGATTATGAAAATAGAAATTGTCGGTATCCTTGCCTGCATAAAGCGTATCGGCATCCGGATACAGTATGCTGTAGGCATCGGGATGAATGTCAGAAAGGAAGGACTTATACTCCTCGTTTTCCATGACGGCGGTATTCGCGGTAGCATAGCAGATGGTGGTGGCGTTGGCAAGAGCTACCTCCGGGTCGAGCAGGAAGTTTATATAAAGCTCCGCTGCCGCCTTATTCTCGCAGCTCGACGGAATGCAGATCGAATCAATAAAAATGTTGGTACCCTCGGTCGGATAGGCAAAAGCAAGATCCGGATTATTCTCGTACATGCTCAGGAAATCGCCTGCATAGTAAGGGGCTATAGCGGCGGCTCCGCTCTCCATTTTGTTAAAGACCTCGTCCATAACGTATGCCTTTACGAGCGACTTCTGCTCCGAAAGCTTATCCTTTGCGGCGCTCCATTCTGCGGCATCCTCTGTATTGACGTCTATACCGAGCAGAAACTGGGCTATACCGAATGCATCGCGCGGGTTATTGAACATAAGTATCTCGC
>SFLA01000025.1 GCA_004553575.1 Clostridiales bacterium | reverse complement strand
GCGCCGATATCAGGCTTCCGAGCAGCATTATAACCATTGCCGCCGCGCAGAGTATACCGCACAAAGCGACAGAGCCTATACGCTTCATATCTTTTTTACATAAAGCATCGCCATACGGCTGAACGCTATATCATAAAGCACAAAGGCTGCATTTCCCAGCAGATATACATACCATTTGAACGCGAATATCGGATCTTCGATAAACAAAACCGACCTTCCGACCCAGATAAGCACGGTGAAAAACACATTAAAACCGACAAGCTTTACCGCCCACTGTACCGCCGTGTTTTTTATCCGTTCTATGTACGCCTTGATTATCGGATATATCCCGCCGATGATCGCATAGAACAGCCCCGGAGTTTTTGCGGGAAGCAGCACCAGCGAAAGCACCGACGTGGCTGTGTAAAGCCCCGCTGCCCAGCCCATACCGCACTCGATAACCGCCACCGCCACCGTAAGCCCGGCGGCTACCGCCGCCGAGCGCCGATATCAGGCTTCCGAGCAGCATTATAACCATTGCCGCCGCGCAGAGTATACCGCACAAAGCGACAGAGCCTATACGCTTCATATCTTTTTTACCTGCAGTTGCAAAGAAGGTTCATACACATCATACCCGTGCAGATATCGCAGAAATCGCAATCGTTCTGCGAGGTATTTACGTTTCTGTAAGGGCTTGAATACGCATTCCTGGACATATTGTTAAGTGCGGAACGGTATTCGCCGTTGGACGGATCCATGCTGCACGCGGTTTCGAAATATCTTCTTGCCTCGCCTATCCAGTTCTTACGGGCCATAACGTGACCCATAAGATAGTTCCACTCCGCATTCCGGTCGGACATCGGAACCCGGCTGAGTATCGTCTCCGCTTCGGACACCCTTCCGGCGTTTATAAGCTGACGCACGCGCGCGTACTGACCGGAACCGCCGGAGTAGCCTCCACCGGTATAACCGCCCGCTCCGCTTCCTCCGGCGGCGCGCTGTTTGGTAACGGTATCGTACGCTTCGTTTATTTCCTTCATTTTCTCCGCCGCAAGATCCTTGAGCGGGTTGTCGACATACGCGTCGGGGTGATATTTTTTCGCAAGCTCGCGGTATGCTTTTTTAATCTCTTCGTCTGTGGCGTTCGGGCTTACTCCCAACACCTGATACGGGTCTTTCATTTAACTTTCTCCTCGGTGGTCACTTTTCGTATCGCCGCAGCGGTTCCGAGCTCGGCTATGTTGTATATTATCTCGTCGAACCGGTTTCCGTCCGCAAGCGCATAGGAACGCGAAATATAGGCTCCGCTGTCGAGCAGCGTACGCTCTATCGCCTTTGAGTTTTTCCTAACCCCGTCTATCCCCCCGAAGGCGCTCAGAAGCACGTTGTAATTGCCGCTCGCCGAATCGTCGGCGGCATCGTCAAGCTCGTCTATAAGATACACAAATCTGCCGACATGATATCCGATCTCACCGGCAACCGCAGCCCCGCTGCCGGTAAGTCCAAAGGATGCGACGGCCTTCATCATCCCGGCAAAGCAATCCGCGGCCTGATCCGGAATGCTGCAGCACTCCTTCTCGAGCTGCGCCAGCCTCGCGATGGGAGCCGATATCGTTTCACCGATACCGGGATACAGCTTTTCCGCCTTAACAAGCATACGTCGGGACACCGGAAGCAGAAGTCTTCTGAACAGTCGCTTTAATCCGCGGGTATCGTTCACATCGTCAAGAGCCTTGTAATATATAAGACAGCCGAATGCGGCAACGGTAAACCGCAGCGATTCGTTCTCATCCATCATCGGACGTTTTCTGAGAGTAAGTCCGCACCTGTGCGGAGCCAGAGAATACGCTTCTCCGGTGATCGCCATACGCACGATGGCGAGGTATACGAAATCGTAATTCAACAGCCATCTTGTGAAATGGGATATATTCTTCCCGCCGCAGCGGCAGAGCCCGCAATAAACCGACCGATACAGCTCGACGTCCTTCATTTTAAGCTCACCCATATTCGGACGGATATATCCGAACAAAACATACCACTCCATTCTCAATCAGTATATTATATCACGCCCGCGCCTGTATTGCAAGAAAAAAACCATTTTTTTAGCATACCGGGACATTGGCGGGTGAAAAAGGTTTTTAATTCGAAAAACGGAAATAAAAAAAGGGTTTTTGATTTTTCGTGCGTATAATTATATAGTTTTTGTTGCTTTTGGGCGCAACCCCCGCGGCGGCTTTACGGAAAGGAGAACGGCGTATGAAAACGGCGATATACAAGCGTGAAAGAGCGTTTCTGTGCAAGGAAGCGTTTTTTTCGGAAAACACGGCCGGGCGCATTTATCCGCTTCCGCCCGACGATATGCGCACCGACTTTATGCGCGACAGAGACCGGATAACCCATTCGAAATCCTTCCGGCGGCTTATGCACAAGATGCAGGTTTTTCTTGCTCCGGAGGGCGATCATTACCGCACCCGCCTTACACACACGCTCGAGGTTACCCAGATAGCCCGCACTATGGCGCGTGAGCTTAATCTGAACGAGGATTTAACCGAAGCGGCTGCGCTCGGGCACGACCTCGGGCACACTCCGTTCGGCCATTCGGGAGAGCGGGCGCTTAACGATGTCTGCCCGCACGGATTCCGCCACAACGAGCAATCCATACGGGTCGCGGACAAGCTCGAGGGGCTGAACCTTACGGCGGAGGTACGGGACGGAATACTGCACCACACCGGACCCGTCGCCGCCGAAACGCTGGAGGGGCAGCTTGTAAGGTTTGCCGACAGGATAGCATACATTAATCACGACATAGACGACGCGATACGCGCCGGGATACTTTCGGCGGCGGACATACCTGCCGAGCTTACCGAAATACTCGGAGACACTCACAGCAGACGGATAAACACGATGATACGGTCCGTCGTAGCTCACGGAGTAAGCGGAAGCATCGGGTTTACCGAGCCGTACGGCGAGGCTACCGATAAACTGAGAAGTTTTTTGTTCGAGCGGGTCTATTCAAACAGCCGCGCCAAGAGCGAGGACGGAAAGGTTATCGGAATGATTGCGCAGCTTTATAAGCATTATATGGAGCATATCGAGCTTCTGCCGGACGAATACCGCAGAAACGTAGATACCGACGGAGCCGACAGATCTGTCTGCGACTATATTGCCTGTATGACCGACCGTTACGCGCTCGCCAAGTTCGAGGAAATATTCATACCCAAGGTTTGGCAGTATAAATGACCGTTTAATAATTTGCGGAAGGAGGACGCGGAATGGCTTTTTCGCAGGCGTTCATCGACGAAGTTAAAAACAAAAACGATATTGAAGAAACCGTCGGCAAGTACGTCGCGTTAAAGCGCGCCGGCAGCAACACCGTAGGACTGTGCCCGTTCCATAACGAACGGACGCCCTCGTTTACCGTGTTTCCCGCCACCCGCTCCTTCTACTGCTTCGGCTGCGGTGCCGGAGGCGACGTTATATCCTTTATAATGCGGGCGGAGAATCTCGAATACCCCGAGGCGGTGGAATACCTTGCAAAAACTGCCGGGATACCGATCGAGGAAAACGAAACTCGCAGGGACAAGCCTTCGGTCAGCCGCGAAAGGATATTTGCGGTCACAAAGGCGGCGGCAAGGTTTTTCGTGTCGGCTCTGGCTTCTCCGCAGGGCGCCGCGGCGCGCGATTACCTGCTTAACAAGCGCCGATTTACCGCGCAGACCATCCGCCGTTTCGGTATCGGCTATGCGCCCGACAGCTGGGACTCTCTTACTTCCCACCTTACCTCTTCCGGATTCACCCCTCTCGAAATACAAACGGCTTTCTTAGGCGGAACCGGCAAACGCGGAACTCTTTACGATATGTTCCGCAACCGAATAATGTTCCCCATATTCGATATATCCGGCGAGGTCGTGGCGTTTTCCGGAAGGCGGTTGAACGAAAACGACGAGCGAAAATACGTAAACACATCCGATACCCCCATCTTCAGAAAGAGCCGTGTGCTGTTCGGAATGAACATAGCCAAAAACACATCCGACGGAACTCTTATCCTATGCGAAGGAGCGCCGGACGCAATAGCCATGCATCAGGCGGGATTCGACAATGCGGCAGCCACTCTTGGCACCGCAATAACCGCCGAGCACGCACGGATTATCGCGCGCTGTGCAAAGACAGTCTATCTTGCTTACGACACCGACAAGGCGGGCAGGGCGGCGACCATGAAGGGTATCGACCTGCTCTCGCAGGTGGGAGTCGCCGCAAAAATTATCGATCTGGGCAAGCAGGAGAAGGATCCTGACGAGTTTATAAAGAAACACGGTGCAGACGCTTTCCGCGCAAGGCTCGGCGGGTCGGTCGGGCAGGTGGATTACAAAATCGACGAGATACTCTCCCGCTACGATCTTTCTGTTCCCGATCAGAAGCTGCGCGCCGCCGGCGAGATGACCGACTTTCTTTCGACTCTGATTCCGGAGGTTCGACGCGACGTATACGCCGGGAGAGCGTCCGAAAAGCTTGACATATCAAAAAAGTCGCTTCTTGACGAGGCGGACAGGAAAGCGAAACGCAGCGACAGAAAGAAGATAAAGGATTTTCAAGACGGCGAGATTCGCCGCTCCATGGGCTACGGAGATCAGGTGAACACGGACCGTATACGGTTTTCGGCCGCCGCCGCTGCCGAGGAGAAGATACTCGGAATAATGCTTTCCCGCCCCGACGTAACCGCAAACGCCTGCAAAACGCTTTGCGAGGACGATTTTATTACCGAATTCGGGCGGAAGGTGTTTTTGCTGTTCAAAGACGATTTTGCCGCCGGAGCCGAAACCTCGCTTTCGAAGGACGGAGCGCTTACCCCGCAGCAAACCGGTGCGGTCGCGAAGATGATAGCCGCGAGATCCGCCTTCCCCGGAGCTGGAGCGGAATCGCTCGGACAACTGATACAGGCGCTCAAAAACGAGAAGAAAAAGCGCGATTACGACAAAAAGATCGAGGAAGATCCCGCCGCGCTTGACGAATACATAAGAAGTCTGAAAGCAGACCGCAAGGAGGACAAAAATAATGGAGAAAACGGTTAAGCAGCTCGCCGCCGAGCTGATCGAACGGGCAAAGCCGAAGAACACCATCACCGCCGTAGAGGTAATGGACGCGCTTGACGACACAGATTCGTCTATTGAAACACTGGAAAAGGTGTTCGAGGCACTTGAATCCAGCGGCGTCGAGATCACGCACGATATCGACAGCACAGCGTTCGAGCTGCCGGACGACGATCTTGATGACGAGGTGGACGACAACCCCGAGGAGGTCGACACGCTGCTCGCCCAGGAGGGAGTCGCCGTCGACGACCCGGTGAGAATGTACCTTAAAGATATAGGAAAAGTTCCCCTGCTGTCAGCCGAAAAGGAGCTGGAACTTGCCGAGCGTATGGCTAACGGAGACGTCGAGGCAAAGAAACAGCTTGTCGAGGCGAACCTCAGACTGGTTGTCAGCATTGCCAAAAGGTATGTCAACCGCGGTATGTTCTTTCTCGACCTCATACAGGAGGGCAACCTCGGTCTGATGAAGGCCGTCGAAAAGTTCGACTACGGCAAGGGTTACAAGTTTTCGACTTATGCCACCTGGTGGATACGTCAGGCTATAACCCGTGCGATAGCGGATCAGGCAAGGACGATACGCATTCCCGTACATATGGTTGAGACTATAAACAAGGTATTGCGCGTTTCCAGGCAGCTGCTCCAGGAGCTGGGCAGAGATCCCTCCGACGAGGAAATCGCCGAAGAAATGAAGATCCCCGCGGACAAGGTACGCGAAATACTGAAGATCGCTCAGGAGCCTGTATCTCTGGAAATGCCCATTGGCGAGGAGGAGGACAGCCATCTCGGCGATTTCATTGCGGACGAAAAAACCCCCGCTCCGTCGGACGCCGCAAATTCGATGATGCTGCGGGAACAGCTTATTGAAGTGCTGAAAACACTCACTCCGAGAGAAGAAGCGGTACTTAAACTGCGCTTCGGGTTGGAGGACGGCCGCCCCCGCACTCTTGAAGAAGTCGGAAAAGTGTTCGATATAACCCGTGAGCGTATACGCCAGATAGAGGCAAAGGCACTGCGCAAGCTCCGCCATCCGAGCCGGAGCAAAAAACTGAAGGATTATCTGGAGTAACAGAATGAATATTGCAATTATAGGGGCGATGAGTATTGAGGTCGACACTCTGCGAACCGCGTTTTCGGCTTCCGATACGGGCGGTGAGGTATATGTCTCCCGCCGCGGAGACAGCACGGTTACGATCTGCCGCTGCGGAGTCGGAAAGGTTAACGCCGCATCGCTTACCCAGCATCTGATCGACCGCTTTTCGCCCGACTGCGTTATAAACACCGGAACTGCCGGGGCGCTTACGGACGCGCTTCCTATCGGAGGCATAGTCGTGAGCCGTGACGCCGCTTACCACGACGTCCGTCCCGTGGCGCTGCTCGAGGATATGTACGGCGACCGATTTATTCGGGCAGACGGGGAGCTGGTCACGCTTGCGGAAAGTGCATGCAGAGAAAATTCGCTGCCGTTCCTTACCGGAACGATAGTAAGCGGCGACAGCTTTATATCCACCGAGGAGCAGAGAGAAGAAATATTCCGGGAATTCCCGGATTCGCTGTGCACCGAAATGGAGGGAGCGGCAATAGCCCACGTCTGCCGGAAAAGCAACGTCCCGTTCGTTATTATCCGCGCGATAAGCGATTTTGCCTCCGACGAGGAGACTTTTGCGCGGTTTGCACGGAAAGCCGCCGACAATGCGGCGATAATTACAGAATACATTGCCGGCAGGCTGATCGGCAATACAACGGAGGATAACCCGATAAAATGAAACAGCAGATTAATAAAATCGAAATATCCGCGGCCGCAGAGATAGCTGCGGCGGCCGATACCCAGTCACTCGAGGCGGTGCGCATTAAATATCTCGGAAAGAAAGGCGCTCTCACCGCTATACTTCGCGGAATGGGGTCGCTCACCCCGGAGGAGCGTCCGGTTATCGGCGCATACGCCAACACCGTTCGCGGCAAAATAGAAGAAGAAATTTCCGCCAGAAGCGAAAGCCTTAAATCGGCTTCACTCGCCTCCGCCCTTGAGAACGAGAAGCTGGATGTAACCATGCCGGCGCGCAAAAAGCCGCTCGGAAGGCTGCACCCCATTACGCAGGTCGAAAACCGCATGAAAGAGATATTCGTGGGTCTCGGATTCGATATCGTGGAAGGCCCCGAGATCGAGAGCGCATACAACAACTTCGATGCGCTCAACGCGCCCGCAGACCACCCTTCCCGCGACCGTTCGGATACATTTTATATAACCGATGACATACTTCTTCGCACCCAGACCTCGCCGGTTCAGATCCGTGCGATGCAGGGCAAGCAGCCGCCGATACGCATTATTTCCCCGGGCCGCGTTTACCGCTGCGACGAGGTCGACGCCACCCATTCCCCGATGTTCCACCAGCTCGAGGGACTGGTTATCGATAAGAACATCACTCTCGGCGACCTTAAGGGTCTGCTCGAGCTTTGGGCGAAGGCAATGTTCGGCGAGGACACCAAGACGCGTTTCCGTCCCCATAACTTCCCGTTCACCGAGCCGTCCGCCGAGGTTGACGTGTCCTGCTTCGTATGCGGCGGCAAGGGCTGCCGCCTGTGCAAGGGCGAGGGCTGGATCGAGCTGCTCGGAGCCGGACTGGTACATCCGAACGTGCTTGCCGGCTGCGGGATTGATCCGCAGATATACAGCGGACTCGCGTTCGGTATCGGCATTGAGCGCGTGGTAATGCGCAAATACAATATCGACGATATGCGTCACCTGTTCGAAAACGATATACGTTTTCTCGGACAGTTCTGAGGGAGGAAACAGGAAATGAAAGCACCGCTCAACTGGCTCAAAGAATATGTAGATATAGACTGCACACCGCGCGAATATGCGGAAACGCTTACCCACACCGGCACCAAGGTTGAGGGCTACGAGCTGCTCGGCGAGGACATTACCGGCGTGGTTGTCGGAAAGGTGCTCGCAATGGAGCGTCATCCCGACAGCGATCATATGTGGATCTGCTCCGTAGACGTCGGAGCCGAAGCTCCGCTGCAGATAGTTACCGGAGCGCAGAATGTTTCGGTGGGAGATCTGGTGCCCGCCTGCCTTAACGGGGCGCATCTCCCCGGCGGAAAGGTAATAAAGACAGGCAAGCTGCGCGGAGTTCTGTCCGAGGGAATGCTCTGCTCAATCGGCGAGCTCGGGCTCACGGTTCACGATTTTCCGTATGCAATCGAAGACGGAATATTTATATTGCAGGAGGACTGCGCGCCGGGAGACGATATACGCGACGTGTGCCTGCTTCGCGACACTCTCGTCGAATTCGAACTGACCTTCAACCGTCCGGACTGTCTGTCGTATCTCGGACTCGCCCGCGAGACCGCCGCTTCGTTCGGCAAGCCGCTCAGACTTCACAAGCCCGAGGTGCGTCCCTCCGGCGACGGCGACGACATATCCAAGTACATCTCCGTAAAGGTGGAGGATACCGAAAAATGCCCCCGCTATTCCGCGAAGGTTGTTAAAAACGTAAAGATTGCTCCGTCGCCTCTGTGGCTCCGCGCACGTCTCAGAAGCGCGGGAGTAAGACCCATAAACAACATAGTCGATATTACCAACTACGTAATGCTCGAATACGGTCAGCCGATGCACGCCTTTGATTACGGCTGCCTCAGCTCAAAAAAGATTATCGTTCGTACCGCGGAGCCGGGAGAGAGCATAACCACTCTCGACGGCAATACCCATCCCCTTTCGCCGGATATGCTGTGCATTGCAGACGGTGAAAAGCCGGTGGCTCTTGCCGGGATAATGGGCGGCGAGAACAGTGAAATAACCGAAGGCACCGAAACGGTCGTATTCGAATCCGCCAACTTTGCGAGAATGAATGTGCGTCTGACCTCCCGCGAAGTCGGACTCCGCACCGAATCCGCCGCCAGATTCGAAAAGGGTCTGCCGCCCGTAAACACAGTTCCCGCGCTTGAAAGAGCCTGCGAGCTGGTTCAGCTGCTCGGCTGCGGCGACGTCGTGGACGGTATGATAGACGTCTGCACCGCGGATATAAATTCCACGGTCATCCCCTTCGACTGGAAGCGTGTCAACGAGCTGCTCGGAACATCGCTCACCTTCGAGCAGCAGGCAGAGCTGCTTGAGCCGCTTGACCTGCACGCCGACGGCAAGGGAAACCTTATCGTATCGCCGTACCGCAGCGACGTAGTGACCACGGCGGACATAGCCGAGGAGGTCGCCCGTCTGTACGGGTACAACAACATAGAATCCACCTTGTTCAAATCCGAAGCAAAGGAAGGCAAATATACCGAGGAGCAGAAGTTCGTACGCACCATTCTTTCGACTATGACCGCATACGGATTCACCGAGATATACACGTATTCCTTCATATCTCCGAAATGGTACGATTCTGTCCTGATTCCCGCCGACAGCCCTCTGCGCGACTGCATAAAGCTGCTTAATCCGCTCGGAGACGATACGTCGGTAATGCGCACTACGGCACTGCCGTCGATGCTCGACGCAATAAGCCGCAACCGCAATATGCGGGCGCAGGAATGCCGTCTGTTCGAAAACGCATGCGTATATGCCAAATCCGAAAGCGATATGTCCGACGAAAAGAAGGTTATAACCGCCGCGTTCTACGGCGGAGGCAGCGATTTCTACGATATGAAGGGCTATATCGAGGGTCTGCTCGCCGAGGTCAACCTGCGGGATTACACCATTGTCGCCGAGACCGGTAACCCGTCGTATCACCCCGGAAGATGCGCCGCGATATATTCGGGGAAGCGGCTTATAGGCGTGTTCGGTCAGGTGCACCCGACCGCAGCGGCAAACTTCGGGCTGGAAATACCGGTTTATGCGGCAGAGATTTCCGTAAAAGCGGCGTTCACCGCACATTCTCCCGACCGCGACTACACCCCGCTTGCGGTATACCCGGCAATCGAGCGTGACGTTGCGCTTATAATGGATGACGCACAGACCGCCGAGGAGGTTTACAGTGCCGCACGGCAGTACGGCGGAAAAACGCTTGAGAGTATCGAGGCGTTTGACCTGTATAAGGGCAAGGGCGTGCCGGACGGCAAAAAGAGCGTTGCGTTCCGCATTACTCTGCGCCGCAGCGACCGCACGCTCAGCGACGACGAAGCCGACGCGATGGTTTCGAAGCTTCTTAAAAAGCTCGGCGAGACCAAAGGAATTACGCTCAGAATCTGATTTTTCGGGATTACTCTTGCAAATCCCAAAGCCGTATTGTATAATAACGGAGTAATGATGAAAACGGAGGGCTGAAGATGAAAGAGAATCAGACAAAGACTGTTCTTTTCACACTCAAAGAACAGAAAGAGCTTGAGATCAGGCGTGCTTTGCAATCGGTATATAATTCTCTAACGGAAAAGGGCTACAACCCGATCAACCAGATCGTCGGTTACATCCTGTCGGAGGACCCGACGTATATCACCAATCATAACAACGCGCGCACGATCATAAGCAAGATCGACCGCGACGAGCTGCTTAAGATACTTGTACAGAGCTATCTGAAATCGTCGCCGCGCAGAGAGGACTGAATATGACTGAACAGACCCCGCTGATGTATAAGGGAAAGCCGCTTGTCCGTCAGGGAAGATTTCTGTTTTACGGATTCCCGTACGACAAATGCATTCTCTTTATGAATATCCTCGAGACAAAAATGGAGGGCGATATCGAAGTCGCCACCCGCGTGCTCGTACAGATACAGAGCACGGACGACAACTTAAGCTTCAACGAGAAGATAATTAAACAGTGCGAGAAGAAAAGCTTCAGCGATGCTTTCGAGATCGGCACGATATGGCTCGAGAGGGAGCTTAAGAAATAACCGATACAATGTCCTGCGGTTTTTCCCCCGCAGGACGTTATTTATATTTACTTCACGCCGTATAAATGGTATAATCGTAAAGTGAACAACAACAGGAGGAGAACAAAAATGAAAAAGAAAATTGCATTGTTAATTGCATGCACTCTGTTCTTCGCAGTCGGTATGTGCGCCTGCGGCGGTGACGACGCCGATAAAAGCACGGATTCCGAAGCACCCGATCTTATAGGCAGCATGAGCTGTACCGACGGAGTTATAACCGTAAACATTGTTTCCGCGCAGTTTTATCCCGAGCTGTCGGTCATTTGCATGGCGGAAGATTTTTCCGGGAACATAGCCGACTGGGCGGATTATCCCGACAGCATCTGTGCTCTCGAGCAGGTCGTGCCCGATGCCGACGGAAAAGCCACTGCAGAGCTTAGGGTTGTCGGTACGAGCGGCATATACACCGTTATAATCAGCGGCGGCGGAATAACCTATTCCGAAACAATAACCGTAAGGTGACGATATGAAAAAAATCACTGCACTTCTGATTGTGCTTGCCGTTGTTCTTGCCGCAGTACCGGGGCTTTCCGTACCTGCAGCGGCGGAAGAAGCCGTTAACGAACGGTCAACCCCGCTTATGGGCTGGGCTTCCTGGAACAATTATCACACATATATAAGCGAAAGTATAATTTTTTCGCAGATGGATAAGCTGGTCGGGCTCGGTCTCGCCGATCTCGGTTACACCTTTGTCAATATCGACGACGGATGGCAGGACGGACGCGGCGAAGACGGATTTGTGTGTGCGAATTACTCGAAATTCCCAAACGGAATGAAGTATGTCGCCGACTATGCGCATTCGATCGGGCTGTCGGCCGGAATATACACCGATGCGGGCGTGATCACCTGCGCATACCAGAACGAGGGTCAGTCGAACAATGACGACGTCGGGCTGTACGGTCACGACGAGCAGGACCTGTACATGTACCTCAGCGAATGGGGTTTTGATTTCATAAAAGTCGACTGGTGCGGCGGATATTATCTCGGGCTTGACACCAGGGAACGCTACGAAGCGATCGGCAGGATAATCGAACAAATTGAGCGGGATACCGGAAACGATAAAATATACAATATCTGTTGTTGGGAATTTCCCGGATCGTGGGCGACCGAAACCGCAGATTCATGGCGGGTCGCCGGGGATATAACCGTATCTTTCGAATCGATACTGAATCAGATAGATAATGCGGCAGAGCTTGCACGTTACTGCGGAGTCGGTCACTACAACGACCTCGATATGCTTCAGGTCGGAAACGGCATGACCTACGAGGAGGATCGGACCCACTTTGCCATGTGGTGTATGCTTTGCTCGCCGCTGATGCTCGGAATGGATCTTAACGTAATAAGCGAAAACACGCTTAATATTATATCCAACGAAGAATTGATCGCGGTAAACCAGGATTCCGCCTGCATTCAGGCGACCGTTGCAAAAACGGAGGGGGACATACAGGTCTGGTCAAAACCGCTGGGGGCTCAGGATTCGCTTACAACAGCTCTGGCAATACTTAACCGTTCCGACAGCGAAGTCACATACACGCTCGATCTCTCTTCCGTGGGCATATACGGCGCCACGCTTGCGCGCGACCTGTGGACGCATCAGGATATAGGAATAAACGGCTGCATAACCGTTACCGTTCCTGCCCACGGCACTGCCGTGTACAAAGTAACGGGCACCGAATCGGCTGCGGTCGGCACTTGCGCGCCTGCGCTTTCGGTAGCTTCGCTGAGCGACGATATTACCGTAGCTGACGATAAGCTCACCGATATCATTTTCCCTGCAGACGGAAAAACCGGCAGCGATTCCGGACTTATTAACTTTTTCGGCAGCGGAAGCGCGGCAGCGGGTGTCGTATCCGTCTCACTTTCCGACGGAAGCGTGAAAGATGAAGCGCTGATGATATCGGAAGCCGCAACAATATCTTTTTCGTCGATACGCCCATCCCAGACCGCGTGTATTTACCTGAACGGCAGAGCGGAAATAACCGCTTCGTCAGGCGCCGCACAGGCCGTTGCAGTCACCGGAGACGGGAACAGTCTTGTAAGGGTAAGCTTCTCCGGAAACGACCTTACCGTCAGCATAGACCCGTGCGGAGGGCAGGCGTATATTATCGCCTGCACCATAGACTGCGAGGCGAATGCGGATACGTCCGTAACGGCATCGGCGGTATCCGAGACGGATATATCGTCACTCGCCAAAACCTATTCGTTGTTTACAGGTAAGGATGCGGCCGTATCCGAAGACGGCGGCTGCAGCGTGATACTTAACGGTACGGTTAAGTACAGGAATACGAACACATCAACTGCGGCGGCGGGAAAGACTTATTCAAAGGCGGCAAAATGCGATTCCGCCGTGATAACACTGCCGGCCTCCACTGCGTCCCGCACGGCATATATCGTTGCCGGCGCCATGGGCGGAAGTCTTACGGTAACGGTAAGCGCCGGCGAAAAAACCGTAAGCGAAAAGGTTTTCGATACACCGAACAAAAGACTGATGCTTATAGAAATCGATTACACTGCCGACCGTACGGTAAATCTTACGGTTACGGTTGAATCGGATTCGGCGGTTTATATATCAGCGGCGGCGGTAACCTCCGGAATAACCGCCGGCGGCACGGTTTCGGTGTGCGGTCTTACGTCAGAAGCGGCTTCTGCGGGCGACTGCGTATCCTATTCGGACGGGTCGTATACCGGATCTCCGCTCGCCGTTCCGGCAGCGCCCGCCGGCAGGCTTTCGGCAGGACCCGACGGGTATCTCCTTGAATCCGGAACCGCAATAATCCCGCTCAGCATAAGCGGCGGCGTTTCAAAAACCGATATAACTGTATATATCGACGGAACGGTTACGGTATCCTTCGGTGAAGCCGAAGCAACCGTCACCTCCGACGGTGAATACAAGCTCATTTCATTCTTCAACTGCGGCGGAGAACATGCCGAAGGCAGAATTACGGCGGTATCCGGCAGGTGCCTGATATCCGGTTCAAGGCGGAACACCGGGTATGCCGCCTGCTCCGAGCCCGTGTATTCCTCGGACGGCAATATACTTACCGCGACTTCTTCCGTATACACCCCCTGCGACGCTTTGTTCCTTCTTAAGGCTGTCAATGCCGACGGCAGTCTCGCTGCAATAGGCGTGTGCAGAGTCGACGCCGGGCAAACCGAAGCGTCCTGCACTGCGGAGCTCGGAGACGATTTTACCGGAACGGTTACTTCCTATTTTTGGTACGGTAACGGCACTCCTGCCGGCGCTTCCTACACCCGCCTGATAAGCATGAACACCGTAACCGGGACGGGCGACGGCCGAATCGGTCCGCTTACGGCAAGAACGTTCGTATCCGACGGCGCTGTGATTATCGACGTCCGCACCCCCGAGGAGTATGCCGACGGTCATATAGAGGGCAGCATCAATATCCCGTATGACGAAATCTTAACCTGCGATACCCTTCCCGACAAGGATACGATGATAATCACCGTATGCTCGCGTGCTAAGCGAAGCGTACAGGCGCGGGATACGCTGCTGTCTCTCGGATATTCCCGGGTGTACGTGCTCGGAAGCATAGACAGTTACTACGCGGTCCCCTCCGTCTTCTTCGATTCTGCCGATACGGCGGTACTTTCCGCGGGAGACAGGGTGAACATACACGCCGACGAGTATATCGGAGACGATATTGTGATATACGTATCCGCCGGCGAAAGCGCCGATACAATGACCGACCCGGTGCCGGTATCGGAGTTCTCTGTACCGGATATTACGGGTGACGAAATATATCTTAAGGCTTCTCTGGTCTGCCGCGGAACGGTATTCGCGGAGACGATCGCAAAAGCGCTCTACTATGATCCTGATATGGATATAGACGTGTACCTTTCCGATATCGGATGGCTGTCCTCATCCTGCGGCTGGGGAACGGTCAACCGGAATAAATCGATAAACGGCAACACTCTTTCGGTCGGCGGACGCGAATACGAAAAAGGAATCGGAACCCACGCGGATTCGGTTATAACCGCAAAGATTCCCGACGGAATGACGCAATTCATTGCGATTGCCGGATGCGACGACGAGGTGAACGACGGTTCCACCCACAACAAGATGATCTTCAGGGTATACATAGACGGCATCTTGGCAGAGGAATCGCCGATGGTGGCAGTCGGCGGGAAATACGTGTTCAGGATAGATATCCCCGAAGGCTCCGGTGTAATCACGCTCGAGGTGGATCAGGGCTACGACAACAATTACAGCGATCACGCAGACTGGTGTATAGCCGGCTTCACCGACTGACCGTAATAAAAATGAATCGCCCCGCTGATAGCCGGGTGTTCGTAAACAGCTTACGGGCGCAGCAATTCATACTGCTGCGCCCGTTATTGTATAACGTATCTGCCGTGATATTAAAAGAAGAAATTAATAAACCGGAATTTGCGGAGGTAACTATGGCTTTTGATTTTAAGAAAGAATACAAAGAATTTTATATGCCTAAGAATAAACCGGAGATTGTAAATGTACCTAAAGCAAATTATATTGCAGTAAGAGGTAAGGGCAATCCAAACGAAGAAGGCGGAGCATATCAGCAGGCAATCGGTGTTTTATATGCTGTTGCATACA
>SFLA01000089.1 GCA_004553575.1 Clostridiales bacterium | reverse complement strand
GAACCGCATACGCAGTTTTCGTTTCTCTTACTCATATAAGCGTGCCGTGCGTATTTAATCTCGCTACCGGGCTTAAATGCCCCGGATGCGGTGTTACAAACATGTGCCTGTGTATTTTACATTTCGACATT
This sequence comes from Clostridiales bacterium, assembly GCA_004553575.1. Taxonomy (GTDB): domain Bacteria; phylum Bacillota; class Clostridia; order Oscillospirales; family CAG-382; genus SFLA01. Next base: position 2,788 of record SFLA01000089.1, on the reverse strand, counting down.
CCGGGCGCTTGGAAGAGCAATCCTGCCCTGCTGTGCCTCATGCCGGTTATTGCCGGAGCGTTAGCGGTTACTGCGTACAGATATGTTAAATCCGGCAAAGCCAATCCTGGTAAGTACGGCGACACTGTACTCGGAGTATGCACCGCGGTACTGATTGTATTCGGTATACTGCGGAATATTTACGGCTGGTGAAATAACAATGCCCTGCAGGTCATAAGGCCTGCAGGGTTAATTTTATGCCGAAGCAATCGTTACTTCTTGTTCTGGTCGATCGAATTCTTCTTTTCGTTGCGTATCTCCCACTGAATAAGAAAAGTCAGCGCTGCCCGAAGCAGAATAACGGCGCCCAGAATCCCGAGCTCTTCCCATTCCCTAACTATAACGGTACGCAGAAGCTCCGAACCGATTTTGAACTCCAGCGAAAGCGCGATTCCCTCCGCAAGCTCGAGACGCAGGCGTTCTTCTTTGCGGAACAGACCGATTACAGCGCGTACAATTGCCCACATGAGCACCGCTATACCGACAAGCTCAACAATCAGAATGCTGAATTGAATAAATGTGTCAAAAATCGATTCAACCGAAGCATAGGCATCACCCATAACGGTTCCTCCCGAAACAGAAAACATCATTAACTATAATATAAACTTTTATTTGACGTTAGTCAACGGTTTTTTTTGACACGGTATGCCAAAGCCGCGCATTTTTCGGCAAATCCGGAAATGGAAGCGGGATCGTAACCCGGAAGACCGGAACGGAAAGTATCGCACAGCGGGTCTTTGAACCTGGCGGGTATTCCGTCCTCGCCGCATAAAGCACCCATAAACGAGCCGGTGGTGGCTCCGTTGCAATCGGTATCCATACCTCCGGCGACGGCGGCGGTTACCGCCCGGGCAAAGTCCCCCTTCGAATAGAATATTGACGCTATGCACAACGCCGCATTGTTAAGAGTATGTACATACCCATACTTCGGCATTTTTTCAAGTTCGGAAAAGAGCTCATCGAGATTCCCGGCCGACAACGCAATTTCCCGCGCTTTTAGAGCAGTCTCGTAAAAACGGCTTTTCTTGGGGACAAAGGAAAGCGCTTTTGCAAAACAGTTATCTATGGACTTATCGGTAAATGCCGCCGCTATAAATGCGGCAAAAAACATGGCTCCGTAAATACCGTTTTTTGTATGCGACAGTGCCGCATCGTTATACGCCGCCCTTGCGGCTGCCGCCGGTCTTCCTGCGGCGCAGTACGCGTATCCGTCAATGCGTATCTGAGCGCCTATCCACTCCCGGTACGGGTTACGGTAGGTGCTTACGCCGCTGCTGCGAAGTATCTCTGCGGCGTTTTCGGGCTTTCCCCACGGTCCGAACGAATCTACCGATGCAAAGTTTAGATACGCTTGGTTTTCGGCGGTGCATACCGCTCGGTACGGCAGATGATACATCCACGATGCACCGACGTCGTAGGTGTCAAAATCCAGCCCTTTGTTTTCCGCGAGCATATATGCGAGCACGGTAAATCGTATATCGTCGTCCTCCGGCATTCCGTGAATCTTCTCGTCGGTCGCGGCACCCTCGTTAATACGGTCTCCGGAGCGGGTCGGAACATATCCGTTTATAGGATACTTTCCGGCGTCCTCGTACCAACGGCGGATATCGGCACGGTTCCAAAGTTCGACGGGTTGACCGAGAGCACAGCCGACACAACGCCCCAGAAAAGCACCGCGGAAATATGAAAGTGATATTTCGCCCGGGTCGCAGTCAGAAATGCTGCCCGCATCCGACGCTTTAATAATATCCTTAAGTTCGCTCGGTTCCTCGTATGGGTAATCGGAGCGCATTTTCAGGTTCGCAAATGAATCGTAAAGCTCATTCAGCGCCGTAATATTCCCGTTGCAGGCGTCAATCCTGGCAATCATTTCTTCACGGGAGAAATCGTATCCTTCCTCCCAAAGCTGGTCAAGCTCCTCGCGTATTAGAATATCGAGTTTCTGATAACCTGCCATAACTGTTCTCCTTTCCGCCTGTGCGGATTTGGTATTTATGTGTTGATGTTCTTGCGCGCTGTATATATAAGCGATTTCGTTTTGTTTACAATTCTGTAGGCAATACTCTCTTCGGCCTTTCTTTTAAGGGAAAATGACGATAACACGCCAAAACAAAAAATACCTAATAAAAACCCCAATCCCTCTCCTCCGTCGTCAAGAAGTTCAGCTCTGACAAGACTTAATGATGACACCAGAGAGGATCCCCTGTTCATTTGCTTTATGATCCTGTCTGCCGTGCTGTCCATGTTCATTGACAGCATAACCGTTATCCTGTTCCTTGCGGCTGTAACCGTAGAACTGGCAGAAGTGGTGAATTTCAGCCCTGTTCCTGTTATAATGGCGGAAATCTTCTGCGCTAATCTCGGCGGCTCGGCCACAATGTGCGGGGACCCGCCAAATATTATAATCGGAACCTCTCTGGGGTATACCTTCATGGATTTTCTCACCAACACAGGTGTTGTTGCAGGAATCTCTCTGATTGTGGTGATTCTGTATTTTTCTTTGTGTATGCGTAACGAACTTTCTCAGGATACCGCCTCGCGGAGCTGCCTGCGGCTTGGAACCGCAGCTGCCGGCGCCATCGCCTACGGCTCAGATCACCCTGCGGTTATAATAACCGACAGACGCGGCTTCATTATAAATGCGGCCATTTTTGCTCTGGCTGTTGTCCTTCTCATCACTCATGCGTCCACAGGTTTCACGGTAGCCCTCATCGGAGTGATTATAGCTTTACTCACCCTGATAGCCTCC